>CAZCBU010000208.1:0-2859 GCA_964496995.1 uncultured Sulfurovum sp. | reverse complement strand
TACTCCTGAAATCATCGCTACACCATTGGCGGCACCAGTTTTCAAAACCTCTTCAATATTTCCCAAATTTATCCCTGCTATCGCAACGATAGGATAATCCACACCTTTGGCCCATCGCTTCAGATCTTCAAGTCCTACGGGACTGTAGACCATTTTTTTTGATGTCGTCTCATAAATAGGTCCAATAGCAATATAGGAAGGTTCAAAATTCAACGCAATGTCGATCTCTGCTGTGGTATGGGTGCTGATACCTAAACGCAAACCCGCATCATAAATGGCTTGTACATTTGCCTCCTGAATATCTTCCTGTCCCAAATGTACACCATACGCTTTATGTTTGACAGCAAGTTCCCAAAAATCATTAATGAAAAGTCTGGTGTTATATTCAGAAGAGATATGTATCGCCTCTTTGATCTCATTTTCAAGTACCTCACCAGCCATATCCTTGACTCTTAACTGAGCAGTTGTAATGCCAGCCTTATAGAGTACTGTTAATTTATAGGTTCTGTCTACTACAGGGTATACACCTAATGGGCGAATACCACAATCTAAAAATTTCATTTTTCAACCCCTTAAATATTTTGATGCCAAAACGGTGTACCCACTGTCGGTGTAGAAGCTGAAGCAAATTCACGCTCCTGCATTACTCCCGATTCATACCCCAAACGCCCTGCTTCCACAGCATACCTGAAAGCATCTGCCATTTTCACAGGATCGTGTGCCAAAGCAATGGCCGAATTCAGCAAAACAGCATCATATCCCAATTCCATGGCTTCTGCGGCATGAGATGGTTTGCCTATACCGGCATCTACGATCAGTTTCAACTCCGGGAACTGCTTTCTGATCGCTTTGAGATTATCCGGATTCATCAAACCTTTTCCGGAACCGATCATAGAACCCCATGGCATGATGATCTGACATCCCACATCTGCCAAACGTTTGGCGACCACCAGATCATCTGTAGTATACGGGAAGACTTCAAAGCCTTCTTTTATCAGGACTTCTGCCGCTTTGACCGTTTCAAAGGGATCAGGCTGAAGATTGTATTGATCACCGATGACTTCCAGTTTGATCCAATTGGTTCCAAACACTTCACGTGCCATCTGTGCTGTAGTGATCGCTTCTTTTGCCGAGTGACATCCTGCTGTGTTCGGGAGTACTTTGATCCCAAGCGATTTGATGATATTCCAAAAATCCCCACCTGCTTTGTCTCCTGCTGCCTGCCGTCTCAGTGCCACAGTTACGATCTGTGCACCAGAGGTTTTAATGGCATCTTCCATATTGGCGGGAGAGGGGTAAAGTGCGGAACCGATCAGCAGTCTGGAAGAAAGTATTTTTCCTCCTATTTCCCAGGTATTTTCATCTGTTTGCATATATTTCGTCATAATGTAATCCTTATACTTCTTCCATTAAATCACACGCTAGTGTGCTTGTCGTGGCGAACGCCCTTGAAAGCGAAGCGATTCGAGAGCCACGACGATTTTTTGCTTCATTTTTTCTAAAAAAATGAAGAGAATAACAATGCCACAGTTTATATTTTCAAGAGCAATTTAAAACCTTATCCACCCTGAACAGGTGCCAAAATATCAATCTCATCATTTTCATTAATTAAAGTTTTCCCATAAGTATCAATCGCCACAAAAGTTGTATTAATCGCAACAGCAAAACCTTTGGTTTTATAGCCAAGTTCATCAATCAACTCAGTCACATTCAAATTCTCAGAGACCTCTTTCATCTCACCATTCACAGAAATTTTTATCATGCATTTATTCCTTCATTCAAGGCTTTTTCTACAATTGCCGGAGCTAACAGATAACCATGTCTATAGAGACCATTGATCCTTGTCAGTTTTTTACCATGCTCTATACGTGGTAAATTGTCTCTAAAAGCAGGTCGGCAATTGGTTTCAGAATTCACAATACGTGCTTCTCCAAAATTCGGATTGACTGAAAATACCGCTGAGAGTAACTCCATACTTGAACGCACAGACATAGGTGAAGTATCTTCACTTTCTATTTCCGTAGCACCAATAATATAACGTTTGGAACCAGATTCCTGAGAGATCTTACACTCATTACAATACTCTATATCCATCCCTTCACAACCATTGCCACGGGGTACTACATAAATCTTATAACGAGGATGCAAAAGTCGTGTCGGTCGGGTAATGTCTATCTCATTTGACTCTAACCAATAGACTTCTCCTCTCACACCACGAAGATCAGAAAAGTGTTCTTTCGCACCCAAACCTCTGGCATCAAAAACCCAGTCAAACTGTTCTATCTTGTCACCAATATAGACTTCACCGGATTTGATCTTATCAACTAGTGTATTTTCCCTCCAAGTCACTTCCTGACGCATATCCAAATAATTGGTTGCAAACATCATAAAACGCTGAGAATCTACATAGCCTTCATCTTTGATGTAATACGCTCTGCTATGCTGTTCAAGATCAGATTCTAACTTTGTAAGTTCTGTTCTATCTAGCATCTCTATCTCATTAGCTTCTTCTACTTTATGTTTTAAAGTACCTATAAAATGGTTTAGCTCTGACATATCCTGCGGATGAGCAGTTATGATAGTTCCATCCAATTTATATCCGTCAAAAAGACCGATCTCTTTGAGCAGATCAGGCCAGAGTTGGATAGAGCGTTTTCCATGTTCAAAGATGATGGATTCTGCTGTTTCCAATTCTGCGAAAGGAGCCAGCATTCCGGCTGCGGTGAAACCTGCTGCGGAGGTTCCGTCTTTGCTGGCTTTGTCAAAGAGTGTTAAGGTGTGGTCTTGTTTTAGTAGGTTGAGTGCGAGAACTCTACCTACTAAACCTGTACCTACAATTGCAATGTTCATTTTTTTCCT
>CAZCBU010000207.1:0-5718 GCA_964496995.1 uncultured Sulfurovum sp. | reverse complement strand
GTCCAGCATTCAATGCTGAACGCTTTTTTTTAATAAAGACCGAAGTTTCCGTCTGCTCTTTTATACATTACTCGCATGAGTCCCTCAGCGTCATTAAAGACAATGAATTGTCTTTTTTTCTCGGCACGGAGTGCTTCCATCGCTTCATCAAAATCCATTGGCTTGTGGAGTTCAAGGTCCATAGGAATGATCTCCGGTTCGTTGGCATCAAAATCAGTCACAGCTTCCGCTTCTGCACCCAGATCTTTACAAGAAGTGATCCTGTGGCCTTTGATCTTGTCAGAATGACGTCTTAATGATTTTTTAACTCTTTCGATCGCAAGATCGATCGCGGCATAGACATCTTTATCATTTTGTGTAATAACAATAGTATTTTTGTCTTTCAGGTTAATAATGAACTCTACAGTAAACCCTTTTTTCTCCGATGAAGAAATGACTGTGTTCGCTGTGGTAATATCCAAGTTGTATTTGTCCAATACATCTACTGCTGCATCAGCATAATTCTTGATAGCTTCAGTCAGTTCAAAATGTCTTCCTGTAATACTTCGTTTCATGATAAATCCTTTAGTTATAAGATATGAGTAGCTCGATACTCATACTTAATTGTAACTTAATAGCCTTAATGATGGGTAAATGACCAGACTAATTATATGCCGGGATCAGGACTCATCGTTCCCTACTATATTGGCATACCCCGTCTCTCTCTTGATATTGATGACAATATCGTTGATGGAAGTATCTATAAATTTAAATCGAATGGAGCAATCACTGTTCATAACGGTCCGATAGTCATTTGTAGCAACCCCTTTGTGGGGTCTACCCTTGTAATCAAATGCAAGATGATTGGAAGTATTTGCACCGTTCGCTGTACCTGTACATGCTGTAAAATCAACCGTATCTATACCATATTTTTTCAGTAAAAAAATATTTGGACTTTCGTTACTGTCTATGACAGTATCACTGGAATACATAAGTTTTCCGTTAGCCGGATCAATAGTACATTCATTTGGATCAACATTGGTATCATAATGTAGATTTGATGAAACCGTATAAAAAGAACCGTCTGCTTTAAAACGTATGGTCCAAAAGCTTTTTTGCCATACTGCACTGTTAAATGTATGTCGATTGTCCAGTAGAGCCAGATGCTGTGTATAACGTATGGCAGACAGTATGTTGTCTGCGGCTTCCTGTCTTAAATCTCTGTCAAGTCTTGGGATGGCAAGTGCGGCCAGTATGCCAAGTACAACGATGACAAAGACCAGTTCCAGCATGGTAAAGGCTGAATGATGTATAAATGTATTTTTTCTTTTCATCTTATATCTTTTGTAGGGTTCGTTTATGGTATGTCAACCATGCTGCAGTTGCATTGTCAATGTCTTTATAGTCAATATAGGTATCAACGATGATGGAAAGTGGTGATTTGGCATTAATAACACTGCTGCTTAGTATTCTGTTATCAACACCACCACAGTTACCCACTTCCTGGGTATTGCCGATATAGTTTATCTGAACCGTTGCACGATAGCCGTTCCCCGAATTGGGATCATCACCGATGGTTCCATGAATGGTATGAAGACAGCTGCCTGTACCGTTACGGTCATTTGACATAACAGCCAAAACAGCATACTCGGTATAACTTTTTGCCAGAAGCATGGCTTGCTCTCTTTGGTATTGTGCCGTAGTTGATTTGATTATCTTCCCGGACAGACTTAGGACGAACGCTGCGACCGTAGCCATCATGATGATCATAAAGAGCGCGGTGATCATTGAAAAACCTGAACGTAGTTTCATTAGAATACCGCCTTTTCTTTACATGCTGTGATGTTCACATCCAAACCTATGTTCTCATCTCTACATATCTTAAATCGAATGGTGTTTTCTGTACCTGTAAATTTGAAAGTGGAGACATTTTTCAAGAGCAGACTTTTACTTGCTCCAGTCAGTGAAGCTGCATGTGTAGGAGAAAAATTATAAAAAAGATACAGGTCACACAGTGCATCAGTGGCAGGACATATGGTACCACTTCCGTCATTTTTTAGTGCAACCAATGCATAAGAGGTCCATGCAAGTTTATAGTGTTCAGAAAGTCTCCGGGGGACACTGCTGTGCGATAGTGTTATTGTGTTTCCAGAAATGCCAGAAATGTTATTGTCTATAGAAGTATTCGTTTCATTTGCAAAGATAATGGAACTACCAATGATGTTCCCTCCCAGGTTTGAAATGATCGTTTGTGCCATGGCAAGATTTGATCCAGGGGTTACGATGGTATCTCTGCTTGAAGCATTGAGGTCGCAAAAACCGCTCCATCCTGGTTGTCTAGGCGTTGATGAAGCTGTTGCATCAAAGCTTTCTCCGTCATAAGCGATCCATTGTAAACCTCTGTAAACGTCTCCGGTGGCAGTCAATGCTGAGGCAAAGGGTTCTGTGGATGCATCGTCTTTGATCCTGTAAACCGTACCGGGAATGGCATACCGTAATCGATTGGCTATTTCAAGTGCTGAGAGCTCCGTTTTAAAAGAAGCTTTGTACTGCGCACGCTGCACGATATACTGTTCATATACTTTAACAATGATCTCAGATCCAATAGAAGCAACGATACCCAAAATGGCAATGGCAAAGGTCAACTCCAAAAGAGTATAGGCAGCCCGCATTTTTGTTTTCATCAATAGGTCCTCTCTTCAAGTTCATATCCGCCTATGTTGGCAGAAAAAGCATTAAAGGTAATGTTTTTGTCTAATTCACTCAGTGAAGAGGTACTGGTCAGGCGGACAGTAATAAACTTAATATTGGTCGTAGGTGTTGCTGTTAAGTCAAAATCAGGAGAATATGAAATTTGAGTATCTCCACCTAAGTTATTGTAGGGACCTGTTGTCCCGGCAGGTGCATCAGAACCATATCTGACAGTAGTTGCAATGTTTATAGTATCGGTTTCGATATAGTCAGAGCTTGAACTTTCAATGGAAACAAGGTTATTCACTGCATTGAAATCATCCATATCATCATTAAAAGTGTCACCTATATCTGTACCTATTGCAGAGGCATTAAAGTCCAGTCCGTCCGCTCTGTAAAAACTTCTGTAACTTTGTGTCGGAGTACCGGCACGTCTTCCGCTTGTTCCTGATTCATTCAAGCCACTGTCTCCATTTGTCACTCTTAAAATAGAAGGCAGATAGATATCGTTGGTATTATTTTCATCCCAACTGTATCCCAGGATCAAATTGACCTGAGACGCAGCTTCATTGATGGCTTCCTGCTGTACCGCAACATAACCACTTTCTGTGGAAGTGCTGATAAGTTGCGGTGCAGAGAGCAGAACGATTGCCATAATGACAATGGCAAAGATGAGTTCTATCATCGCAATGGCAGGACGTAGGGTGATGTTATACATTTACCATCCTAAGCGTTGATTTTTCTTAATATTTGTCGTTCCACCAACAACATGTCCTGTATCTCCATGACCAGCCCAGTTACCTGTACCAATAAATCGAACACGATAGAAAGGTGAAGGATTGGTAAATGCATTTAAAGGGTTATAGATCAACCATTTGTTTGTACCGTTATCCAAGTCAATCACAGTTGTCATAGGAAGTGTTGCAGTAGAATTTCTTGTAACCAAGACACTACTGTCTGTACCAGCATTATTAATATTTACGGAAGTATGGTTGATTGATGCAGAACCTGAAGATACCTTAAGTACAATATTCCCATCGTTATCTGATGTTACGTGTGAGCGATTCAGCCACCAGTCAGCTTCAAAAGTTTGTGCATCCATGAGTGCGAAGCCTCTGTTTTGACACTCTGTAAGACCTAAACTACAGTATGCTACTACTGAAATAGGCGTATTTACAGAATTTGAGGTTATATTGTCGTAAAGAGTCTTTGAAGGTTTTGCCCTACCATACAAGAAAGTTACAGGTGTATTGCTTAAAGATAAATTTCCTTTAATTTTATAGGTATCTGTCATTTCGGCAAAAAGTTCGCCAGGCTGTGCAGTATTGGTATAACTAATGTTGAAGTCATTAAATGTAATAAGTCTCGGCTCAAGCGGAAGATTGTTTTGGCGTTTAAAATTATAACCCAGGTCCATGGTAATGGCACCTGTCATTTCATCGACATAATCTGTACTTTTTTGTTCAATTTGTGCCTGTGTGAGATTACTGACAAAAGCAGAATTTTGATCATCTGTCTCCAGCCCGTTGGCAGGTCTGAATTGTGAACCGTTACCAGTATTTTTAAGACTGTATCCAAGGAATGGAGTGCGTGCCGGTTGTTCATTGTTATAATAATCAAATCCAAGAGTCATTACTGTATCGGCAGACCAGCAACTTGTTGTAAAATTACTCACCTGATGAGTAGCCGAACCACCTGAGGTATAAGCGGATGCATAGTAGGTACCAATGAAATTGTAACTCATATTGGTATTGTCCGTATTAGATGTAGAAGGTGAGTCTATGTAAATGAATGACTTATTGTTTGGACCTCTTGTAACATTGATACCTGTTAGATTGAAACTATAAGGGTAAAGTGTTGCTTTTAAATCAAGAAATAAGGGATCACTCCATACATTAGATGCAATATCACAGCCATTTACATTTCCAAGATCAGTCGAAGAGGTAAAACTGGTAACCTCCGTTTCTCCCAGGACAGTGGAACGATTTTCAATACAGTCAGTACCATGTTTGAAATAGCTGGTTTGTTGATGTTTCATGTAGTCTGGTTTCCAGTCTACTTGTGTATAGAGTTTATCCAGAATAGAAAGTTCATATGTCCCTATTTGGTCATGACTGATATCCGTACTGCTCATACCGTTAATAAACTGTGCACTGCTGTTGGCATCTGAAGTATCAAGACATCCTGAGGGATTGCTGTCGTGCCATTTAAATCCAAAGCTTCGGTTAGCATCGTCTGTATCTTTATCAAAATAGCCAAAGTAACCGGATGTACTGGTGTCATCAACGTAGTTAGTGGCGTTAATATCTAGATGGTAAGGATATCCTGCAACAAGATTCCATTTTTTGATACTGTTATTGATTGTAATGGGATCTGTTTTTATATCATTTGGGTCACTTGTATTTTGATCTGAGAGTAGCATTCTAAAGCCCTTTGGGCGTAAGGAAAAGTTGTCTCGTGAACAGACAAGGCGGGTATTTTCTCCATACAGGCACTCCAGGCATTGTGCGATCTCTGTTAATGAACTGCCAGCCTTACAAGTTGCATTACAATCCCCATATGTATTTCTTGTTTCTGCCAAATTTTCAATTTCCCAAGTAGAACCTGTTTTTATGATATGCATGAGTGAATGGTTTTCATCATCAAGGCTTGGGTAAGAGATCCTGAAAGCAACATTTTGTCTGGCAAGTTTAAAGATATCACTGGCATTGCTTATGCTTCCTCCTGCGATCTGGACGGAAGTGCGATCATTATCTATAGCATTTTGTATAGAATCTTTATTAAAATCAACTTTTTCTGTATGGTCAAATGCTATCCAGACCCTTGGAGATAAACTATTATCCGGTTCAAAGCATGAAGCATTGACATCATGGTATTTACCTGCATCTATAAGTTCGACAGCAACCATAGTTGTGACAGCTTTAGGACTGTGAAGATCATTATTATATGCATTAATTGTATAATTCCCTACCCGTTTAACGATTTGTGTAGGCAGATCATAGAAAACACCATTTGATCCTGCATCTTGGATATTGAAAATGTCATACT
>CAZCBU010000206.1:0-8005 GCA_964496995.1 uncultured Sulfurovum sp. | reverse complement strand
TCAACATCACGTTCATCATACTCATGACCATGTGCAATATATTTGTCACCCTCTTTTCTTAAAGGTCTCTCTTGAGGTTTAAAGATATTATCTTCTTCCAGCCATGTACCTCTGTCCCTCATCATCTCATAGTTAGGGTATTTAGAATCAGGGTAAGCTGCTTTTGCTGCTTTTCTAAGGTTAGGAAGCTTGTCAAATGCTGCCTGGTACCACTCAGGGATCGTGACCGCTCTGCTTGGGTCTTCTTTGGATGCCCAGAACTTTTTCACACCAAGTGTTCCATCAGGATCAACATGATGTGTCATGATATTTGCCCAGAATTCTACCTCTTCCCACACTTCACCAAGACCGGCTTTAATATGTGCTTCAAGTGTTGCTCTTGTCGGATCTTTTGGCTTCCAGCCCATTTTTTCCAACGCGACTCTCAGTGCCGGGTTACGGAAAGAGAGCCATCTTGACGGCTGTGTCGCTTCTGAGTGCTGATCATGTCTTTCACCTGCAAGTCCTACAGGAAGAATAAAGTCACAATACCAGTTCGTTTCTGACCAGGTTGGAGAAAGGTTGAATGACATTTCAATCTTGTCTTCTCTCTTCAATGCTTCGATCCATCTGAAACCATCCGGGTTGATCCAGACCGGGTTATACATACGAGGTATCCAAACAGCCAATTTTTCAGGAACATTCAGCCCTTTTGCATTCCATTTATTTCTCCACTCGTCATCAAGTAATAAGTGAGGTAAAATATGAGACATTTCATAAGTACTCAACGGATACTCCGGCGGCCATGCGAGTTCATTCCATACATCAACTTTTGGAGGTCTTGCACCATTCTGAGTTGCAGCATCTCCTTTACCGTTGACAGAAATAACATGCCAGTGGTGAAGTCCGACCCCACCTTTGTCACCTGCCATCGCACCACGAAGTACAAACGGAAGGAATCCTGCTCTCGTGATCATCCATCCGCCTTTGTGGCCGATAGATCCTGCTCTCCAGATATAGGTTGCAACTCTTGCACCTGCATCAATGAACATATCGTAAAGTTTTTCAACAATACGCTTTTCAATACGGCACTCTTCAGCAACAAAATCAAGCGTATACGGAGAGTACATTTCAGAGATCATTGTAATGAAATCTTCATAGGTATCACCCTGTGGTACTGCTTTGATATACTTTTTCTCAACGAGCAGCGCAAGATACTCTTTGTCTGCCATCAATCTGTCCCAGTTCACCCAGTTCTTCACGAAGTTATGGTTCACAAGGCTTTCACCGTTGATCCCTTTTTCGTTAAGAATTCTGTTTGCGAGGTAAAGATATAAAGCTGTCTCTGTTCCCGGCCATACCGGTACCCATAAGTCAGCCATACCTGCCGAGTTGGAAAGTCTCGGATCCATAACAACCAGTTTTGCACCCTTTTTACGTGCATCTGCAATACGTCCTGCTGCCTGCTGGAAGTAGTGACCTGCATCTGCTGCATGTGAAGACTGAAGGAAGATCAACTTTGCATTTGACCAATCCGGTGAGTTTCTGTCATCATTCGTCCACTGTATCGTACCTTCTCTTGCACCTGCAGAACAGATGTTCGTATGAGAATCGTAACCGTCACATCCTAGTGAGTGTGGTACACGGTGTCCAAATCCATTTTCATTTGGACGGCCAACGTGAAGCATAAAGAGTTTTTTAGACATTTCATCACCGGTCTTCAGTGTATCATGTATCTTTTTACCGATCTTCGCCATTGCTTCATCCCAGGTAGTTCTTACCCACTTACCTTCACCTCTTTTGGAACCTGGTGCTCTCATGAGTGGGAAAGGAATTCTATCCGGATCATACATCTGTGACTGAGTTGCATACCCTTTGGCACAGTTTCTACCACGAGAACCTGCATGAAGCGGGTTACCCATGTATTTACGTACTGCCAACTGTCCGCCTGCCTTATAAGTAGAAAGGTCAACCCATGCAGTCAGACCACATGATGCTTCACAGTTTGAACATGCTGTAGGGACAAGCATATACTCAGTGGCTTTGATACCGTCAGGATTGGTTTCAGACTGAACACCGTTTCTTCCTGTACCGCCTCTTTTCCAGTCATTACCATCCAACTCTGTAAAGCTGTCCCACTCTTCAAGCGGAGGATAGAATGAAAGTGTTTTAGGTGTAGGCGTGAACTTGCCCTCTGCCACTGCAGGGGTATCTGCTACAGTTTTAAACACACCTGCAGCAAGTGTTGCACCTGCTACAGAGTAAGCCGTACCTTTAAGAAAAGTTCTTCTACTCTCTACAAATGTAGGTTTTTCATTATTCATTGATTTTGTCATTCATTTACTCCTTAACTCAACGGTAGCATTTGTGGGATTTTAAGCCATACATCTTTAGCCATGTATAGCCCTACCAATGCTAGAATAGCTGCAAATCTAAGCAGCGTTTTATTATCACTCTTCATATTGCTTACAGCAAGGAAGAACGGAATGATAAAGCCAAGAGCCATACCAAACCAGAACTCTGTATTATATGCACCACCTGCATGGACATAAGCCAATGTTGCTTCAGCTTCAGAAGACTTGAATGAGAAGAAATACTCACCCATATACATCATGAAAGAGAAGAATGTCGCGATTGCAAGTATCAGTGCAAGATCACGTCTCGCTTCTGTACTCCATTTGTCCGAGACAAAGATCATTGCGGCAGATCCGGCCATAAGTGCTGCCCACATCATTTGCATGACTTCTGTAGGTGCCTGCCATAACTCTCTTGCTGAAGATTCAGCCATGATGATCGCTGTATACATAGTAACAGGGATCGCAAGGAACACAACAAAAGGAAAGATCTTTTCATAAAAAGGTGAAATGCCACGTACAGTTTTTGCCAGACCACAGTTCTTTCTGAAGTCAGGGAAAGCATCAAACCCGCCAATAAGCATCATCACTGTGATAAGCCCGGTAAAGAGTGAAGCCATCCACGCACCTACGGTAATTGCTGAAGTCCAGTGCGGGTGCAAGAAGATATTGATCATTCTATACGGCTGATGAAGATCCACGAGTGTGAACAGCAAAAATACATTCAATGCGACAAATGAGATAAGCGGCATCGTCCATCTTAAATTTGGCATCTCTTCTTTTTTATGTCTGTACCACAGGAATGCTGCCACAAAAACAACGCCTGTACCGATACTTTTCGCCCACATGTTCAATGTGATCATCCAACCCCAGATAATTCCAGGAAGTGCAACATCCAATGTTACAACAGCTTGTGTTGCATGTATTGTACTTTCTACCATCTTAGTGACCTCCCTCTTCTTCATGTGATTCATGCGCTTTGTGATCGTTATCAAAGTTCATGAAACTTTTATTGTCATAATGCTCATGTCCGGTAAATGGTGCCAGGAATCTGTCCAGAACACCATGATTTTTGTCACCCACAGCATCAAGATGTGTAATGTTATTGAAGAGACTGTACCCCTCAATTCTCTTATGCGCCAGCGGATCAAGTGTTTGAGTACCGCCGCCTACATAATAGTGTTTAGGACTTGTGTGTTTTTCAGGTTTTCTTACCTGAACACCACCCTGATGCTCCATGATATACAGTGAAATATGGCTGGTATCGTCTTCAACATCACCAAATATGTTTGCTTCAACCGGACATGCGACCACACATGCAGGCATCATACCCGATTCAATACGGTGTGCACAGTAGGTACATTTATCTGCTGTGTTCGTTTCAGGATCCATATAGATCGCCCCGTAAGGACAAGCCATCATACATCCCGCACAACCGATACATCTGGCAGAATCCACATTTACAATACCATTTTCAAGATAGTGTAGTGCAGAGACCGGACAAATACGCTCACACGGTGCAGATTCACAATGATTACAACGTAACGGCGTAAAAGATCTTGAAGTATCCGGGAACACCCCGATATCAATATATTTTACACGCAGACGCCAAGAACTAAGTGGTACTTCATTTTCCACTTTACAAGCGATCTCACAACCTTTACAACCCATACAAAGGTTAAGGTCAACTAAGAAACCTAGTTTCATATTTACTCCTCGATATTAATTATCAGTATAAACACACCATCTCTAATGTGTATATTGAATACGATTCTATTGTATAATAACTAGAGTTAACTCTAAATGATTTTTTAAAAATAAGTTTTTTTTCACCAAAATGTATCAGGTAGTGCCCTATTTCAGGACATTTGCAGGCCACTCTTCAGTAATACTCATACTGCTTATAAAATAATTAAATGTTATTAGGAGATATTTACTCTTAGTTAATTTGGTAAAAAGTTTGTCTTATATTTTGCAGTAATAATTAATATATTTTGAAGTTATAGAAGATCACATCATTTTCAATTTATATTGAAAATGATGTGCGGTATTTTTTATTCAGTCAGTTCAGTTAAGATGTTGTGCATACTCTTTTGTGCTTCAAGCAATACATCCAAAGAGGCTTTATCTTTGATATCCATGGAGGAGATCCAGTTATACACACTCGGGAAGGCCACATTCATCTCTTTTTCATTTTTCTTTTTATACATGACCAATGAACAAGGAGCATAAGCACCGGCTTCCGGATACATTTTTGCCACCGTATAGATGACCGGCAGTTTACAGATCGAATAGACATCATAGAAATCATATTCTTTGAAATTTTTCTCTTCAAAGTCAGCATTCAGATCATTGAATCCTGCCATTACAAAGCCGTTCGTTGCCAATGTACCTTCAAATTCCATTTGAAAGTCCTCTTTTGCAGAAGCAATATCATCTTCATCCAGTTCAGTTTTATAAGCAGTGACCAAAGGATCTGTGGCTTTTTGTACCGTGTAAGGAAGTGTTTCAAAAGAGCCTCCAGGAAGCGCAAGTTTCAATGCTTCTTTTACCATTTTACCTACTTTTGCCAATGCCTTGTTATCCGCCGGTATATTCATGATCTTTGCCATTGCTTCAGGTGTTAAAGATGAAACCGAAATTGTTTTTTCACCTTTTCTTGTATAGATAGACATACTCATAGGCGTAAAAAGCCCCATTTGCGGATATGTTTTGATCAATTCAAGGTTGACCTCTTTGCTGAAAAAAGTAAAAAGGTTATAGACATCGAATGTTGTCTCTTTGAACTGTTTTTTAAATGGTCCGTTCATATCTCTGTTGGCTGAAATGTAAAAACCGGCCTTTTTAAATGCCGCTTCGATCGTTTCGGGTGTGATCTTTCCATTGCTGTTGTCCGCGGTAAATACCTGGATATCCTGTGTTGCTTCTTTGGCTGTAGATCCTGTCAGCATAACTGCTATCAGGAGCAGACCTTTCATTATTTGTTTCATTTTGTATTCCTTTATGTTAGATTGGGTTAAGGGCGGATATAAATATATCCGCGTAATTGACGTTCAATGAGTTCTACGATACCGGCAGTGACTATCTCCACATCATCGATCAACTCAGATTTGTCGATCTTCAATGTTTTCATGGTATTACCGCAGGCAATGAACTCCACCTCATAGGTCATAAGTGCTTCTACTCGTTTTTTGATCTCAAGATCCCTATGGTTCATTACTGCCTCTATTCCTTTGGAATAGGCAACAATGACCACTTCTACCTTTTCAGGTCCGTAAAACTTGATCACATTGTTTGCAGAGCTCAAAACATGATTGATCTCATGTCTGTCACTTTTCGTAATGGGAAAAACAAATTTACGTGGATTTTCCAAAGAAGGTTTCGGGTCTGCAAATTCTGTTTCTGCACTTAAAAAGCTCAACAGAAAAACAAAACCCATAAGAATATGTTTCATTATTTCACTCCTTTCAAATGGTTTATCTCTTTCAGTATTTCCAAAAAGTCTTCCACATTCCATGCCCCGGGTATGACTTTCATAACTTTTGCATCTTTGTCTATAAAAAAGAATGTAGGGGTCATATCGGCAGTAAGTCCTAAAGGCAGACGTTTGCTTGAAATATCCACTTCAACCGGGACAAAGTCTTTATGCAAAGCTGCTTTAACGCTGTTGTCTACCATGACCTCTCTATCCATTTTGACACAATAATGACAATGTTTCGCTGTGGCTTTGATCATCACGATCTTGTCTTCTGCTCTGGCTTTTTCCAGCGCTTTATCGAATGCTTCATACTTCACAATACGCTCAGAAACTGCTTTGGTATCAAAATCATAAATATATTCACTCACCGCAGCTATTTCATCTTCTGTGATCTTGCCTTGCATCGAGGGCATGGTATCGAAATGTTTGATGACCTCTTTCAGGCAAAGTGTTTTTTCTTTATCAGGATTCATGAGATAGTCAGAAATAAATGCTTCGACTTCCATACGATGGATATCATTGTCCCCTTTGGGGTCACCGATCTGATGCTTTAGACGAAAAGAGAGTTGATTGAGTGTCGGTGCCTTGAGTTTTAACAATTCATTGTTTTTTTCAAGAAAGTTTTCCGAAAGTTTTAACATAGGTATATACGCTTCATGACAGGAAGCGCATTTTTGTTCATACACTGATCTTCCTTCTGCGGAAAAGAGTACAGAGATACACAAAACAGATAACAGTATCGTTTTCACTCTTCCTCCTCACCGGTATCAAACTCCAACTCTCTGTAAGCATCCAAAACGTTACGTTTATGTAGCATATCATAAAGTTTTAACTTTTTGTATTTGGGCATAACAACCTTTTGTGTGATCTCATTCAAAGAGACATCCTCATCTATCGCAGAGAGTATCTCTGTCTTCATCTCTTCAAGATAATGCTTCAAAAGAACCGTTGCATTTTTATCTGTACGATAGCCATGTCCGCCTACTATGATCTTTACATCCAGTTTGTCCAGCATATTTAGTGCTTTTATCGCACCGTTGATGGAACCGTCTCTCATAGATGTCACTCTGTCATTGAAGACAAGATCCCCGGCAAAGACAACACCCTCTTCAGGCAGCATAACAACAAGGTCACCTGAGGTATGTGCCTTGTCTACCACTTTTTTGACTTCAAACTGCTTGCCACCAAGTGTAAAACGGTAATCTGATTTGACAATTTTATCTAAAACAACAATTTTTGTTTTGTTAAATATCTCTTTCCCCAGTTCTCTTTCCATTCGCGTATGCATTCCAGGTACAACATTTTGCTCATAGGTCTCAGGACCGATCAACAAAGCGCCTTTCTCTTTATAGAAACTGTTTCCCAGCCAATGATCATCATGGTCATGTGTATTGACAACATACTTTACAGGCAAAGGTGCTATTTTTTGCATCTGCATATACGCCTGTGAAGCATAACCATAGGTAGGACCGCTGTCAATGACAACAAATCCTTCTTTGGTTTGGACAAAACATGTATTGACCATATTGCCGCCATTCTCTTTACTGATGTTTTCAGGTTTTCCAAAAAAACAGTAGACATCACTTGTAAGCTTTTGAGGTACAAGGTTGTACTCAAAAGCCTGCAAGGAGCAACTTAGTAAAAGAAGAGAGACAATCGTTTTCATTTTAGCTCTTAAAACAGATAGTTGAATTCTATACGGAATTCATCATACGACCAGTCTGCTTTATAGTCAGTAAGACTACCAGGTTTAAGGGTACTGTCATCCGCAGCCACATGGCCATAACGTAATCTCATTTGAAAATCTGGTGTAAAATTTGTCCAGGTATCTATATGGATCACATTAGAATCTGAAGGTACGTTTTTGTTATCGTCAAAGTCCTGGATCGCATAACGGATACTTGCTTTCCATGTAGGATTGAATTTATACACTGCTCTAAGCATGACTGTTTCAGTATTCGAGAACCAGTTATACTGTGCCATTGCTCTGGTAAATCCACCTGTAGGGAAGCCTCTCCACGGTGCAACAATATCTGCTTCATCCGCTACTTTAGAGTAACCCAGTCTGAAAAAACCTTTTTTATCCGGCATAAGAACATCCAGTCTTGCATTGAAAAGACTTGAATCCAAAGAACCTAATACACTTGGGTCATAGCCTATAAGTGTTCCACCCAAAGCATTCATGTTTCCAGCT
>CAZCBU010000205.1:0-4765 GCA_964496995.1 uncultured Sulfurovum sp. | reverse complement strand
AAGAGGGTACAAAATACCTGTATGGCAGGAACCTCTATTTTATGACAAGCGTATTTTTTATGTGGGTGATGCTGCCGGACAGGTGCTTCCTTTTACCTCTGAAGGGATCTATTATGCGATGAAAAGTGCAAAGATCCTCTCGGTAGTTATTGTTGAAGGGTGTGAGCATGAAGTATACAAAGAGAGATGGAACCGTCTTTATCTGAAAAAATTCTCTATCTTGTCCCGTTTGGAGAAACTTTTTTTACACCATGATCTTATGATACATGTGATGATGAAAACCCTGGAACGATCAGAAGTAAGAAAAAAATTACTTACTTTATGGATGGATCAGTATGATATTACGCTGAATTCAAGGTTTTTTGTCACGATCTTTAAAAATCTTTTTCGGTAAATCATAATGATCTGGGCTAAGCACCACTAAAGTTTGCTTAGCTAAAATAGCAAAAATCTAAATATAATAGGAATTAACATGACAATTACAAATGAGAACTGTGTTGTAGGTATTGAATACGAAGTAAAAGAAGCGGGTACAACAGAAGTTGTAGATACAAACAAAGGTGCTGAACCACTTGAATTCATCATCGGTAAAGGGCAGATCATTCCAGGTCTTGAAAAAGCGCTTGTAGGTATGAGTGAAGGTGAAAGCGGCGACATTATGGTCCCGGCTGCAGAAGCATACGGTGAGGTAAATCCTGAAGCACAGCAAACATTACCAAAAGAGCAGTTCGAGGGTGTTGATCTTCAAGAAGGTATGACACTTTATGGTCAAGGTGAAGATGGACAGACTGTACAGGTTACAGTGACTTCATTTGATGACAAAGAAGTAAATGTAGATTTCAACCACCCATTGGCGGGAAAAGATCTAATGTTTTCTGTAACAGTTGTTTCTGCCAGAGAAGCTACTGAAGATGAAGCAGCTACCGGTCAAGTCGGCGGTGGCCATTGTGATGATGGTTCTTGTGGCTGTGGAAGCTGATTTTATCATAACCTGAGCGTCACTTCTTTTTGAAGTTTGACGCTTCATTCAGTCTTACCCGGCGCTTATGCCAATTTCCCCTTTTGTTTTACATTGCAATACTTAACCATTCCTTTCCCAATTAAATATATGACATTTCGACATATTTTTATCCTTTTTTACTTATTCTGTCTATAATAGTGATATGTCTGATTATTCAACGATTGAGATCCACTCTCTTGCACTATTGTTTCTGTTCTTCTTCTATTTTTCATGGAAGTTATGGGTTTTTTTTAAACATTTTGGAAAGAAAGGTCTTTTAAGACGAAACAGAACATTGAAAAAATTGAAACGTCTCAGCTGGGATGATTTTGAATTACTTTGTATGGAACTTTTTAAGCAAAAGGGTTGGGAAGTAAGTGGAAATGAAAAAAAAGGTGCTGACGGCGGGGTAGATATATGGATGCAGAAAAAGAGGTGGGGGAAAAAGACTTCGGCCATAGTACAGTGCAAACGTTACGGGGATGCTCTGGTCACCATTAAAGTACTTAGGGAAATGTACGGTCTGATGCATGAACATGATGTTGATCTTGCCTACATTGTCACCAGTAACCGTTTTACCAAAGAGTGTTATAAATTTATCAAAGATAAAAATATGATCCTGATCGATGGTGAAAAACTGATTCAAATGATCAAGTCAGTACGTTGATCACTCTTCTGTATAAAGTTCAAAATCTTCTTTGCTGACGCCACAGTCCGGACACTCCCAGTTATGAGGGATATCTTCAAATGCAGTACCGGGCTCAATGCCGCTGTCAGGATCACCCAAAGCGGGATCATAAATGTAATCACAAACTGTACAAATATATTTTTTATTCATCATATTTCCTATCGTTTAATTTATGAAAATAATATAATTTATCTGTGTAATGTGTGTAGAATATGAGAACATCAATAAAATTTGCATATTGTAGCTTTAATAGGATATAATAAATAAAGCGAGCATGAAAGAGAGGAAAAGTTTATGCAAGAAGAAAAGTTTTTTAATATAAATACTATGTTGAAAAATATATTTCAATATTTGGATCAGAACTGTAATGCAGGGAGAGCGAATCTGATCTTTGTTTTTTCCAAAACTGTGCCTTGCCAGCTAAAAGGGAATGCCAGTACGTTATACATGGTCCTTGTCAAAATCATGCGACAAGTATTGGAACATCACTGCAGTGAAGAACTGGTAATAGAAGTGGATGCCCCCGCAGATTTTTTATATAAGGAACCTGTGGTTTTTAAAATTGAAAATATTCCGGTAAAAAAAGATGTGATCATGCCGCAGCTGTATGCAATGCTGTCTGAGGATCTTGAAACACTTAACGCTACGCTTGAATACACAGAGGAGAACGGCGGCAGTATTGAGTTTACGGTCCCCCTGACCACAGCGGAACTGGGATGTAGAAGATATTACAGACTGCCTTCAAAAACCATGTTGCATAAAAATATCCTGCTGGTTGTCGAAAGTAATAATCTTGCATTGAGTTTAACAAAAATGTTCAGATATTTTCCTATGAATATTGATCTCTGTATCAAGCATTTTAAAAGTGACAAATATGATCTCTCCCAATATGATCTTGTATTGATCGAAGATACCTTATTTGATTTTCAGCTTCATGACCTTGTTTCAAAAGCAAAAGAGAAGAGTGATGTAGACTTTATATTACTTGGGAATGAAGATATTTACAGTGAGGATGATACCTCAAAACTGCATACAGGTTTTTTGGCGAAACCTGTGACACAGGAAAGTATTTATGATCTATTAATCGACCAGTTTGACGAATTGCCAATCGTAGCATAATTTAAACATGGTAAAATACGTTAATTTTATTTAAGGATAACGTATGTCGATCAAATGTGCATTTTTATTTCCGGGGCAGGGTTCTCAGGCTGTAGGTATGGGAGAAGATTTTTTTAACAATTCTGAAATTGCTAAAGAAATGGTGGCAGATGCTGCCCAAAGAACAGGTATTGATTTTGAAACGCTGCTTTTCAGAGAGAATGATGATCTTGAAAAAACAGAATTTACACAACCGGCCATTTTACTTGTATCTGCTATAGCGCACAAATTGTTTGAAGATGCAATGCCTATTAAACCGGTATATGCTTTGGGACACTCTCTTGGAGAATTCTCTGCATTGGTTTCTGTCGGTGCGATCGATGCGATCGATGCCGTTGAGCTTGTCAATCTCAGAGGGAAACTGATGGCCAAAGCCTGCGCAGGACAGGATGTGGGGATGATGGTCTCTTTGGGACTGGATGATGAAGTGGTTGAAGAGATCTGTGCAACACAGAGAGAAGCTGGTATGAAAGTATGGCCTGTTAATTATAATGCTGCAGGACAGATCGTTATTGCAGGGATCAAACCGGATCTTGAAAAGCTTGAACCGATCCTGAAAGAGGCCAAAGCAAGAAGAGCGATGCTGCTTAATATGTCAGTAGCGAGTCACTGTCCACTGCTTGAATCTGCAACGGCTCCTTTGGTTGAGAAACTTTCTGAAGTGTTAAGAGATGAATTCATTGCCCCGGTCGTTTCCAATGTGACCGCTGAAAAATACAGTACGAAAGCAGAAGCTTTAGAGTTGCTGCCAAAGCAACTGGTATCTCCGGTACTCTATAAACAGTCTATTGCCAAGTTTGACGATGATGTGGACTGTTATATCGAGTTTGGCCATGGCGGTGTATTGAAAGGGCTTAACAGAAGAGCAACAAAGAAACCGCATTTTGTTGTGTCCGATATGGAATCACTTGCAAATGCAATTGAAGAAATCAGCAAGTTAGGTTAAGTATGCATAAAATAGCGATCATGGGTGCCATGCCTGAAGAGATAGAACCGATCATTTCCAAATTGGAGAATCTAAAAGAGACCAAGTATGCGGCCAATACCTATTATGAGGGTACCTATAATGGCAAAGAGCTTGTGGTGGCCTATTCTAAAATAGGAAAAGTCTTTGCGACACTGACGGCTACAAGTCTTATAGAAAAATTTGCCTGTGATACTTTGCTCTTTTCCGGTGTAGCGGGAGCGATCTCCCCTGATCTGAATATCGGTGATCTGATCATTGCAGACGGGCTTGTCCAGCATGATCTTGATATTACGGCTTTTGGACATCCTTACGGGTATGTTCCCGAAGGTGAAGTGTGTATTCTTACCGATGTTGCTTTACGCAACATCGCAAAAGAGGTCGCCAAGGCAAAAGGCTTGAAACTTGTTGAAGGGATCATTGCAACAGGTGACCAGTTCGTTGCCGACCCTGAGAGAAAAGAGTGGATCAGTAAAACATTTAAGGCAGATGCCTTGGAGATGGAAGGTGCAGCTGTGGCAGTGGTATGTGATTCACTGGAAGTACCATTCTTCATACTGCGTGCTATTTCAGATTCTGCCGATATGGATGCCAGTTTTAATTTTGATGAATTTCTTGAGAGCTCGGCAAAGACATCTGCGGATTTTATACTCTCAATGGTTGAAAAGATACAATAATCCTGCACGGTGTTGTGTCTTCACGACACCAAAATAATCTATGATATTATGACAATGTGTTGTGTTCTCACAACACGCTACAAAGAGAGAACAGTGGAAAAGCTAAGACGACAACAGACCAAAACCATTCCCATGAGTAAAAAACTTCTTAAGGTCATTGGCAAAACCAATGCCGAATTCAAACTGATCGGTGAAGGTGACAAGATCCTTGTCGGACTCAGCGGAGGAAAAGACTCTCTGGCTTTGGTACATGCTTTAAAACATGTTCAACGTCACGC
>CAZCBU010000204.1:0-14603 GCA_964496995.1 uncultured Sulfurovum sp. | reverse complement strand
CAATATCTAATTTATCATCTATATGTATCACCCGTTTAGATACTACCATAGTACCTTCTGCATCCAAAAGCACATCAATTACTTGACCACTTACAGCAGATTTAAGTACTACAGAATCATAAGGTTCAACTTTTGCATAATGTACTTTAGCCAATAAAAATAAAGGCATTAAAAGCAATAAAAATATTTTATTCATTGATATTCTTTTTTTGTTTGATTATAGCAAAATGGGGTTAATATAGGGAATGTGTAAAAAAGATTGAGAATAAGGTGCAACGATAAGCCGGGTTTTGTCGTGGATAGTTATTTATCTAGGCCTGTTGTTGCCAACAGGCTCGAGCGAAGTATGTGTGCTGATTAAACAGCTTGCAGAGCTTATACCATATACTTCTTGCTGCGGGAAGGGTTTACCTAGCTGAGCATGTTACCATACCCACTGGTGGGCTCTTACCCCACCGTTTCACCTTTGACCACTTGCGTGGTAGTCTGTTCTCTGTTGCACTTGCCCTCAGATCACTCTGGCCATCCGTTAGATGGAGCCCTGCTCTGCATGCAGCCCGGACTTTCCTCTCGTAGCATGATGCTACCAGCAACTACCTGTTGCACCTACGCGAATTATAGCACAAGTTTATCTTTTTTAGCTACACTACAATTATGAAAAATTTAGAAAAAGACCAAGTAAAAATTCTTTTAAATATTATCGGTTCAAATCCTTCTCTTCAAATAGCACACTTTACACAAAGTGGTGAAACGATCACAGATATGTTAAGTGAATATTGTCAAGCGAGAGATTATCTATATCAGATCAATACTATAGATCTGTACTTTTATGAAAAAATGTCAGAAAAATTTAGGAACATCGATACAACTGTTGTAAAACACTTTCCTTTGGAACGTAAATCCTATATGATGCAAGGCAGACAGTATGATTTTCTTTTTGTTACTGCCAGTATTGAAGAGAAAATTAGAAGTGAATTTTTGAAGAGGGTTCATCAGATCATACGTAATGCCGGGAATATCATTATTTTTATACCCAAAGGTGATATAAATGAACGATATAGCTGGACTGGACTTCTTGAGGATCATAATTATGTTGCTACAAATACTATAGATAATATGTTCAAAGAGTATGATATTGTCATATCTAAAAAAATGCATGGCTGGGGAGGATAAATAGCTATAAGTTTTGGCTATTTTGATACATGAATAATAGAGAGATCAGTACCTGACTGACCTCTTCACCGAAATGCAGTAATGCAAGAATAAATTCTTATTTCATTGATTCCAATGCGTATTTTTTACCTAACTCATAGGCTTTTTTATTTACATCATGTACTTTTGCAGGTACTTTTGAAAGCATCGTATCAATAAGAAGTTGCTCATCAAGTGCTTTAGTATAAGTATTGGCGATCGCCAAAGCAACTACCGATTGGGTAATTACGTTTCCTACTTCTTCTTTAGCAATAGTAATAATAGGTATCTCAACGATATTCCATTTCTTTCTATCTTCTTCAGTAGGGTGAACAAGGTTTGGTTCAATCACAATTGTACCCCCCTCTTTCACACCATCTTTAAAGAGTTTATAACTTGCTTCAGCAACAGAAAGCATAAAGTCGACATGACCATCTGTAGCATAAGGATAAAAGATCTCTTTATCGTCAAGTTGGATATCAACAACAGTCGGTCCACCACGTACTTGAGAGGTATAGGTAGCTGTTTTTACACCATAACCACCTGCTTTGATCTTTGCTGCTGCAAAGATCTCTCCCGCAAGAAGAACACCTTGACCACCAACACCGGTAAATCTCATTACAACTCTACTCATCGTTCTTCTCCTTATATCTTTTTCTTAAAGTCATCTTGAGTAATTGGACCTCTTAGACCTTGCTGTGCTTTTTTGATCTCTTCATACATATCACAATACTCACCTACTTCTGTATCTTGTTTCAAGATACCTGTTGGAAGTAAATTAAGCTGCTCTTCCGGACTGAGTGTATCGTATTTCTTTTTTGAAACGGTGATAGAGTCAATCCAGTCAAGGTTAGCCATTGCAGATTGCATTTTATTTTTTCTACCAAGGTTAATATGGCAGTTAGAGAGTGCTTCAACATAAGAAAAACCTTTATGCTCCATTGCCTGCATTAAAAGCTTCTCAAGCTTTTTAGGAGCAGTCACCTTCTCTCTACCAACAAATGATGCACCTGCAGCAGTTGCAAGTTCACAACCATCAAATGTAGGGTCAATATTTCCTGCTTTTTGAGTAACAGTCCACATACCCTGAGGTGTTGTTGGAGAAGTTTGAGAATTTGTCAAACCATAAATAAAATTCTGAATAATGATCAGAGTGATATCGATATTTCTTCTACAACCATGAATCGTATGGTTACCGCCGATCGCAAGTCCATCACCGTCACCCGCTACACAAACCACTTTTTTATCAGGGTTCGCAAGTTTGATACCGGTTGCAAATGCAATGGTTCTTCCATGTGTTGTGTGTACAGTATTGAAGTCAACATAAGAAGAAAATCTTCCTGAACAACCAATACCTGAAACTACACATACATCATCTTTGCTCCATCCAAGCTTGTCAACAGCACGGATAAAAGATTTAAGGATAACACCATCCCCACATCCCCAACACCATAGTGTCGGCATTTTTTCCATTCTTAAATAACTATCATAATTAAATGCCATTTTATAGTCCCTCTACTTTTTCAATAATATCTGATGGAGAGAATGGACGACCATTGGTTTTAGTCAATTTGTCGATATCCAGTCTACCCATTGAACGCTGTACTTCTTCCAAATACTGTCCCTGATTAAGTTCCACTACAAGTACTTTATCAAATTTCTTTCCAAGCTCAAGCATACGCTGTTCAGGACTTGGCCAAAGTGTGATAGGTCTGAACATACCCACTTTTATTCCTTCTGCACGAAGTACTTCAACTGCTTCTTTAATAGCAAGAGATGCTGATCCATAACCGACAAGAAGGATATCTGCATCTTCCAGCATATATTCTTCATTAAGTTCAATTTCATCTTGATGATCTTCCACTTTTCTAAAGAGTCTGTCGATCAGTTTTCTACAAGTTTCGATCTCTTCAGTCGGGAATCCCATTGCATCATGGTGAAGCCCTGTAAAGTGATATCTATACCCTGTAAACATTGGGTTAAGTACAGCTGGCTCATCTTGAGCTACACCATACGGCTTGTACTCTTCTGCCGGACCGTCAAATGTCTTTCTGGGAACAATTCCTTTTTCAACCTCTTCAACTGTAGGGATCACCGCTTTTGCATGCATATGACCAAGTGTTTCATCAAGCAGTACAAATACCGGCTGCATGAATCTGTCTGCAAGGTTAAATGCTCTTACTGTTTCAGTATAACACTCTGCCAGGTTACCGGCACAAAGTGTAATTGATTTGTAGTCACCGTGGCTTGGGTTCTTTGCCTGAGCAACATCACCCTGCGCTACACGTGTCGGAAGACCTGTTGATGGACCACCTCTCATAACATTCACACATACCAAAGGCACTTCTGCCATTTGAGCCAAACCAAGGTTCTCCGCTTTCAATGACATACCAGGTCCTGAAGTTGCAGTCAGTGTTCTGATCCCTGCCATTCCTGCACCAATTGCTGCTGCTACTCCTGCGATTTCATCTTCCATCTGGATAGCTGCACCACCTTTTTTAGGCAAAAGGTCTGAAATAACATGCATTATTTCACTTGATGGTGTCAGGGGATATCCTGCGAAGAACATACATCCGGCATCAACTGAAGCGATCGCTGCCAGTTCATTTCCACTTGAAATAATTTCTCTTGTTGCTGACATTAGTTAGCCTCCTTATAATCTGTAGGTAATCTATACCCATTGCTTACGATTGCTTCTTGTCTTGCTTTAGACGAATCAGTCAATTTCGCAAATTTAAACTCTTTCTTCTCTGCTACATAAATAGCAAAATCTGGACAAGAAAGTTCACACTCATTACATCCGATACATGCTTCAGGTGCGATCACGCTGATCATTGCACCCAATACTGAAGTTGCTTCCTGTTTCATAGAAAGTACACCTGCAGGACACGCGTCCACACAAATATCGCATGCTTTACATCTGGCTGTGTCTACCCATACTGGAGTATTCTCCGGAGCTATCATTGCTGCCATTTGTTCCCCTTTTATTAATTTAGAATATTATGTAAGTGAGATTTACAATTCACTATGTGTTAGATTAGCTTACTTTTAATAATGTGGATATAAATAAGCGGTAATTATTGGAAGTATAAGTGGGTTTGTTACCTTTTGAAGCAACATTTTCAAAGAAAATACATTGATTTTGAAGGGTTTGAATAAGAAGATAAAACATATCCTATTTGACTGTGTAAAAAGTGCAAGATAAAGAAAATTCTTTATCTTGCCTGAAAGTACAATACCTTATTTAGAAAGGACTTCTTTAACGGCTTTACCGATCTCTGCTGGAGAGACAACCACTTTTACACCGGCTGCTTCAAGTGCTTCCATCTTCTCTTTTGCTGTACCCGCTGAGCCGGAAACGATCGCTCCGGCGTGACCCATTGTTTTACCTTTAGGGGCAGTTTGACCTGCGATGAATGCCACAACCGGCTTCGTGATCTGCTCTTTGATCAGTTTTGCCGCCTGTATTTCAAGATCTCCACCGATCTCACCGATCATTACGATACATTCAGTATCCGGATCTGCTTCGAACATTGGAAGGATCTGCTTATAGGAAAGACCGATGATCGGGTCCCCACCGATACCTACTGCTGTAGTGATACCAAAACCTTCATTACATACCTGGTTCGCACCTTCATATGTCAATGTACCAGACTTTGAGATAAGCCCGACATTTCCTTTTTTGAAGATCATACCAGGCATGATCCCTATCTTACACTCTTCTGCGGTAATGATACCGGGACAGTTCGGCCCAATTGTTTTCATACCGTGTTTTGTTGCATATGCTTTAGCTGCCTGCATATCTTTCACCGGTGCACCTTCTGTAATAATCACAGCAAGTTCAATCCCAGCTTCTGCTGCTTCCATAACTGCATCACCGACGAACGCAGGTGGTACGAAGATCATAGAGACTGTTGCACCTGTTGTAGCTACTGCTTCCTTTACTGTATTGAATACAGGCTTACCAAGGTGTGTCTGTCCACCTTTATTCGGTGTAACACCACCCACAATTTGAGTACCGTATGCCAAACACTGTTCAGCATGGAATGTACCCTCTTTACCTGTAAAACCCTGAACGATTACTTTTGTATCTTTGTTTACTAAAATTGACATAAATTATTCTCCTTTTGCTGCTGCAACTGCTTTCGCTGCGCCGTCACCAAGATCATCACCAACAATAAGGTTGGCGATATTTGCATTTTTAAGAATCTCCGCTGCTTCAGGCGCATTGGTTCCATCAAGACGAACCACGACCGGTACATTCACATCTGTGATCTTTGTTGCTTCAATAATACCGTTGGCAATACGGTCACAACGTACAATACCACCAAAGATATTGACAAAGATTGCTTTTACTTTAGGGTTTTTAAGAATAATTTCAAATCCTTTTGCAACTGTTTCAGCATTTGCCGAACCACCCACATCAAGGAAGTTGGCCGGTGTTCCGCCCATATGGTTGATCGTATCCATCGTACCCATTGCAAGTCCTGCACCGTTTACCATACAACCGATCTCACCGTCAAGTGCTACGTATGAAAGACCATACTTGGCAGCTTCCACTTCATCCGGATCCTCTTCAGTCAGGTCACGCATTGCTGCGATCTCCGGGTGTCTTCCCAATGCTGAATTATCAAAGCCCATTTTACCGTCAAGTGCCATGAATTCACCCTTCCCGGTTTTGATCAACGGGTTGATCTCGATCATTTCTGCATCATTATCCATATAGAGTGTATAGAGTTTCTTTGCAAGAGAGATCATATTTGCCTGCTCTGTTTTGTCTGTCAGATTCAGACCAAATGCCAGTTCACGACCATGGAAGCCCTGGAAACCGATTGTCGGATCAACTGGAACAGTAACGATCTTTTCAGGTGTGTTCTCCGCCACATCTTCAATATTCATACCACCTTCAGTAGAGGCCATAATAAGAGGCATCTCCAATTTTCTGTCAAGAACAACAGAAAGGTAGTACTCAGACTGAATATCTGCACCATCTTCAATGTAAAGTTTCTGAACCAGTTTTCCCTCTGGACCTGTTTGGTGGGTCACCAAGGTCATACCAAGGATCTCATTTGCCAATTCTTCTACTTCATCGAGTGACTTGGCAAGTTTTACACCACCACCAAGACCACGACCACCTGCATGGATCTGCGCTTTTACAACCCAGATCGGACCGCCTAGCTCTTGAGCAGCTACTACTGCGTCCTGAACGCTCTCCACCATTATACCTTTTGGTGTTGGAACGTCATACTTTTTGAAAATCTGTTTTGCCTGATATTCATGAATATTCACAAAGTCTCCTTTTTTACGATAAGTTCCTTTATTATACGTCCATCAGTGATAATATTTGGTTAATTGAATTATTATAAGGGGTGATTTCAATAAAGTGTTAAATATCTACACAGTTTTAAGGGGGATCAGGGAGGAAAGGCAGCAGAATGCTACCTTTGGTAATGATAGAGTAGAGAAAATATTTCACTAGCCCAGGCTGTTAAGCTTTAGGTGCGATCATCTCTTCCGGTTTTACATTCTTGTCAAAATCTTCAGCTGACATAAGACCAAGTGCTACGGCTTCTTCTTTAAGTGTTGTACCGTTGGCATGTGCAGTTTTAGCGATCTTCGCTGCATTTTCATATCCGATATATGGGTTGAGTGCCGTCACCAGCATCAATGAGTCATTAAGGAATTTCTCAATATTTGCTTCGATAGGCTGAATACCTACAGCACAATTGACATCAAAACTTCTCATAGAGTCAGCCAAAAGTCTTACGGACTGTAAAATATTATAGGCGATGACCGGTTTAAAGACATTGAGTTCAAAATTTCCCTGAGATGCTGCAAACCCAACGGCTGCATCATTACCCATGACCTGTACGGCTACCATGGTAATGGCTTCCGCCTGAGTCGGGTTCACTTTTCCCGGCATGATGGATGAACCTGGCTCATTTGCAGGGATCTCGATCTCACCAAGACCACAACGTGGGCCTGAAGCCAACCAACGGACATCATTGGCGATCTTCATAAGGTTTGCAGCCAACGCTTTTAATGCACCGGAGAGTACCACTTCAGCATCATGACCTGTCAAGGCATGGAATTTGTTAGGCTGAGAAACAAAACCATAATCTTTCTCCATAAAACCATTCAGCTGTGCAGCGACTCTTTCTGAAAATTCAGGGTGAGAATTCAAACCTGTACCTACTGCCGTTCCACCAATAGCCAGTTCCCTACAGTAGACCAATGCATCATTCAACTGCTTGAGATTCGTTTCCAACATGGCAACATACCCTGAAAGCTCTTGTCCCAATGTTAATGGTGTTGCATCCTGAAGGTGTGTTCTACCGATCTTGACAATGTCTGAAAATGCTTTTGCTTTACTGTCAAGTGTTGACTTCAATTGATTCAAAGCAGGGATCAAATTGTCTGTAACGGCAACCACTTCAGCAATACGCATACCTGTCGGGTAAGTATCGTTGGAACTTTGTCCCTTGTTCACATCATCATTAGGATGGACAAGGTGTTCTTTCGTAAAGTCTCCACCCAGAATTTCAGTCGCTTTATTCGCAACCACTTCATTCATATTCATGTTGGACTGCGTACCTGAACCTGTCTGCCATACAACCAAAGGGAAGTTGTCATCAAGTTCACCTGCCAATACCGTATCACATGCTTTGACAATGGCATTTGTTTTATCATCATCCAATCGTGCAAGTTCATTGTTCACCAAAGCACAGGCCTTTTTAAGGTTTGCAAATCCGTATACCACTTCCATAGGCATTTTTTCAACACCTATCTGAAAGTTTTGTACAGAGCGCTGTGTCTGCGCTGCCCAATATTTATCTGCAGGGACCTGCATTTCACCCATCGTGTCTTTTTCTATTCTAAATGCCATTTTCTTCTCCTTAATCAAAAAAGTTTTTATCTTTAAGTACGTCGATCATACTTCTTACAGAATCAACAGATTTTGCAAACTTTTTCTTTTGACCTTCACTCAGTGTCATTTCGAAAAGTTTTTCAACTCCACCAGCACCAAGCGCAACCGGTACACCGGACACCACATCCGAGTGTCCGTAATGTCCATCAAGGAACACTGCACAAGGGTGTATCTGCTTGGTATCTTTCAAGATCGCTTCCACCATGATCGCTGTTGATTTTGCCGGTGCATAATAGGCTGAACCTGTTTTAAGATAACCAACGATCTCAGCACCACCGCCTTTGGTTCTTTCAACAACTTCAAGAATATCTTCTTCATCCAATACATCTGTCAAAGGTACACCCGCAACGGTTGAAAATTTAGGAAGCGGTACCATATCGTCACCATGTCCTCCCATGACAGAGGCACGTATCTGCCCTGCTCCGTAACCGATCTTTTCATGAATAAAGTGTGCCATTCTCGCAGAGTCCAAAATACCTGCCATACCCATTACTCTCTCTTTAGGGAAACCAGATGCTTTCAATGCAACATATGTCATCACATCAAGAGGATTTGAAACCATAATAATAATGGCATCCGGCGCATGCTCTTTCACATCCCGCACCACTTCTCTGGTGATCTCGGCATTGATCATAAGAAGATCATCCCTGCTCATACCCGGAAGTCTTGGTGAACCTGCGGTGATGACAACGACATCTGATCCGGCCATATCTGAAGCTTCTTCCGCTACTGATACCAGTGTGTGCATTCTTGCTGCATTGGCTGCCTGAGACATATCCAACGCTTTACCCTTTGCGATCTCAACATTTCTGTCTCTCAATACGATCTCATGGCAAACACCCTTCATTGCCAATGCATAGGCTACCGTTGCTCCAACATTACCTGCACCGATGATCGATACTTTTTTACCTTTACTCATTGTTTTCCTTTTTTGTGAGAATCATAGAATACCCCGGTGCAAAACATAAATCATAATGTCCGTTATCAATTATGCTTTGCGGCAAATGAGGCAAAACCATTCTATGTGCATCTTTTTACACTAGATACAAAGAAGTGAAATACAGAAAGAAATTTCTGTAAGAAGTTAAAGGCTGACCCAGACAGAGAATGTCAGGTCAGCGTAACTGCTATCGCGTATTTTACAGAAAAAGCAGTTAGAAGTAGAAGAGTTCTACTTAGATCGCATCAATAATGCTGTTAAGTGTAGCAGATGGTCTCATTGCAGCTTCAGCTTTCGCATCATCCGGGTGGAAGTATCCACCGATATCCTGTGGTTTACCTTCAGCAGCAAGCAACTCAGAGATGATCTTCTCTTCATTCTCTTTCAATGCTGCAGCAACAGGAGCGAATTTCGCAGCCAACTCAGCATTGTCACCGTTTGCAAGTGCGTCAGCCCAGTACTGTGCTACAAAGAAGTGAGACGCTTTATTGTCAGGCTCACAGCATTTTCTTGAAGGTGCTTTGTCATTGTCAAGGTATCCTTCGTTTGCAATGTCAAGTGCCGCTGTCAGTGCAGCCAGTTTCTCATCTGAATGTTTCTGACCGATAAATCTTAGTGACTCAGCCAATGCCAGGAACTCACCAAGAGAATCCCATCTTAAGTGACCCTCTGCCAAGAATTGATCAACGTGCTTAGGTGCAGATCCACCGGCACCTGTCTCATACAATCCACCACCGGCAAGCAATGGCACGATAGAAAGCATTTTAGCAGAAGTACCAAGCTCCAGGATCGGGTACATATCTGTAAGGTGGTCTCTGAGTACGTTACCTGTTACAGCGATCGTATTTTTACCTTCTCTTACTCTTGCATTGGTAAATCTTGTAGCATCTGTTACATTCATAATTTGAATATCAAGACCTTCTGTATTGAACTCTGGAAGGTATGCATTTACTTTTTTGATCATCTCTGCATCATGTGCTCTATTCTCGTCTAACCAGAAGATAACAGGAACTTGCTCAATTTGACCACGCTCAGCTGCCAGTCTTATCCAGTCTTTGATCGGAATATCTTTTGCACGCGACATTCTCCAGATATCTCCAGCTTCACATTCAAAGCTCATAAGTTCTGTACCGTCTTCAGCTGTTACCGTTACAGTACCAGCTTCTTCAAGTTCAAATGTTGTCGGGTGAGAACCATACTCTTCTGCTTTTTGTGCCATAAGACCAACGTTTGCCATTGAACCCATGGTTGTTACATCATACTGACCATTTTTCACACAGTCAGCTACCATTTCCTGGTGGAACATAGCATACGTAGAGTCAGGGATCACAGCAACACATTCAACTGCATCACCTTTTCTGTTCCACTGTTTACCACCTTCTCTTACCACTACAGGCATAGAAGCATCAATAATTACATCATTAGATGCATTAAAGTTTGTTGTTCCTTTATCTGAATCAACCATTGCGATCTCAGGATTGTCAGAATCAACCACTGCCTGGAATGCAGCTTTGATCTCAGCTTCCAAAGGATGACCGGCAATTTTCTTCTCAAGGTCTGACATACCCTGGTTAGGGTTTACGTTCAACTCTGCGAATGTATCTGCATATTTGTCAAATACTTCCTGGAAGAATACTGTAAATGCGTGACCGAACATAATTGGGTCAGAGATCTTCATCATGGTTGCTTTAAGGTGGATAGACCATAAAACACCGTTTGCTTTTGCATCTTCAATTGACTTTGCGATGAACGCTTTAAGTTTGGAAACAGACATAAATGTACCATCTAAGATCTCTTTATCCAATGCATCAATAGTAGCCAGTTCTTTTCCATTAAGAGCGATCGTTACTTTTTGTGCTTTATCCATAGTCACTGATTTTTCATTTCCGTAGAAATCTCCATTACCTTCCATATGTGCAACATAGGCTTTAGAGTTTTCAGCAAATGCTTTAAGTCTGTGTGGATGGTTCTGAGCATATTTCTTAACTGCTTTAGCCGCTCTTCTGTCAGAGTTACCTTCTCTAAGTACCGGGTTAACCGCTGAACCAAGACAAGTACTGTACTTGGCCTGAATCGCTTCTTCCTCAGCATTTGCCGGGTTTTCAGGATAGTTAGGAATATCAAAACCTTGACCTTGAAGCTCTGCGATACAATCTTTTAACTGACCGACAGATGCAGAAATATTTGGGAGTTTAATAATGTTTCCATCTGGCTGTAAAACCACTTTTCCAAGTTCAGACAGGTGATCTTCTGCTAATCCCATAGCTGCAAGTACTCTTCCTGCAAGTGAAATATCAGATGTTTCAACAGTCACACCTGCTGCCTGTGTAAATGCATTTACAATTGGTAACAGTGAGTAGGTAGCCAATGCTGGCGCTTCATCAATTTTTGACCATATGATCTTTGGTAAATTTGACATGTTAATTCCTTAAATTAAATTGGTTTAGTGAAAGGAGTGTAACACTTTTTTATCGTCATATAATTTAAACAATGGTTACTAAAAAGTTATCTTTATTATTTGTTCCAATTCTACACATCTCAACTCTCTTCTATCGCGTGTGAGAGTAGTTCTGTGAAGATTTTTTCTACTCTTATACACGTCTATGTCGCATTTGGCTTAAAAATATCCACCTATTTATATGCCTGCTTGATATCTTTGATGATCTCTTCAGGTGCTGAAGCGATCTTCATAAAATCAGTCATACTCAAGCGTGGCAGAGAAAGCGCCAAATAATATTTTGGTGCCAGCATATAAGCTCTCTTATTCTCTATCATGACCTCATAGGGAAAAAGTTGAGCATTGTCTGAAGCATTTATCTTCAGAAGATATTCATAGGTACTTTTTTGAAGCTTCTGTCCAACCAAAACTGACCCGTTTGGTAACGTTACAATATAAGAAACATACTTGGACATACCCTCTTTTGTCAATTTTGAAAAAAGGTCTTCCCCTTTACCCACCACAATTCTGTCTTCAAACTTTGGCATTCCCAACATAAAATTATAATCGGGAAGATCTTTCAGAGAATATGTATCTTTGGTGATATACATTGCACCCAATACATTTTGCAAAGCATGCACAGTCGTATTGAAGTCACCATAGGTATATTCATCTCTCAGGTAGGCTGCAGCAAAATAAGAAGGATTTTGTACACGTATCTCTTTGCTTTCATTAACAAGTATATGCAATACCGACATAAAACTGTTTGTTTTCTTCAAATCTTCACTACTGATACTGAGTACTTTTTTCCCTTCCAGGATCTCATCGACCGCCAGGACTTCAAAACCATTCTCTTCAAGCTTGGTACTGAGTTCATCTATATCCTGATAAGCTGCGGTAAAATAGGCTGTGAGTTTTTTGGGTGGTGTATCTGACCAGACAAAACGTTCAGCTTTCACAACTTCAGGTTTCAGTTCCTTTTTAACCGGTACCAGATTTACTGCCGTAGCAACCGGTTTTACTTTTTTACAATTTGCAAGTTCTGTTTCAAGTTCTTTGATCTTGTTTTTTAATGCTTTTATCTCATTGTTTTGGAAAAGTAGTGTGTTATTTATGTCAGGTGAATTTGAAATAGTATTTTCACTGTAAATATCAATTGTAAGAAATAATAGTAGTATAAGAATGTTTTTCAAATTCATACAAACCCTTCTTTATGTCAATATATTAGAGGTACCTATATTTTATCTTAATACATCTTAACACTAAAAATAAATAGGCTTGTATCAAAAAGTTCGTGCAGTCAATTTATTTATCGACAATATATTCCGCAGGGAAACCTACCGTAATGGGAGTATGCAGCCTGATATACATTTCCCCATCTTTTACCTGGCAAAGCTCATAAGGAATATAGAGGAATCTGGCAGACAGTTTTTTGTCTCTTTGGCTTTTTTCTTCCAAATGCAGTCGTATCCCCTGGGGAATATCTTTAACAAAGTTTTCAGGGATAAGTGTATCAACAGCCAAAACCATAATATCCACACCACCCATTTGAACAGATTCTTTTGCGATCTCTTCCAATTTTGCATAACTCTCACTGGAATCGCTCATTCCGTTTTCAAAAACTTCGATATCCCCGCTATCATTCAAAAGCATTAAAAAAGGTTGAAAATACTTTGTTGTTTCCAATGAAAGCTGTGCCTTATTGACAGCTTCTTCCAAAACCCTCAATGCTTTTTCGTCATCTGGCGAAGTCATCTCTATCCTTCAACTTTTAAACTTTCTTCAAGGTAGACCCCGATCTCTTTTGCCTCTTCAAGGATCATTTCACTGACTTTAATTTTTGATTCAATGATCACATCTGCCAGTTTAGACTTGATATGGAGTTCCAAAGGTCTCTTTCCCGGATAACGTTCAACCAGACACATCAGGTCTTCAACTGTTTTTGCATCCGGCATAAGATTTACTGACAAAATAAGTGGCGGCTGTTCAGGTTCAGGCGTATGTTTTTCCTCTTTTTTCACTTTGATCTTCTCTTTTTTCGCATCTTTAAGAGATTCGATCTTTAAGATATTCATACGGGTAAAGTCACCGTCTTTGGTGATCTTTACTTTAAAAGCGATCGGTTTGGATATATCAAAATCTTCTTCCAACTCTTTAAGACGATTTTCAAAAAGCATCAACTCTATATTTCCATGAAGATCCATGATATTGGCAATACCGAACTTGTTCCCTTTTTTAGATATCTTCTCCACAATACCTTCAATTTTACCAATGAAAAGGGCCTGTGAGCCATCTGCAAGTTCATCTATTTCAGAACTGAGTGTGTATTTGATACCGTCAAGCGTTTCACGGTATTTATCAAGAGGATGCCCTGAAACATAAAAGCCCAGAGACTCTTTTTCCAAATCAAGTATCTCCATAGGCTCGAACTCTTCCGTATGTGTCAGTTCCAGAGTTACCGTTGTCATTTCAGCATCATCACCCCAGAGAGAATTCACTGCCTGCTTCTTGGCATCTCCCGCTTTTTTAGCCATATCAATAATGTCTTCAATTTGAGAGAGCATCGCTTTTCGAGAGTATCCAAAACAGTCAAAAGCCCCTGCTTTGATGAGTGATTCGATCACCTTTTTATTCACTTTAGATGAGTCGATACGTGACACAAAGTCTGAGAAGTCTGAGAACTCATCGTCACCTCTTGCTTCAAGCATAGTGTTGATAGCAATATCCCCTGCTCCTTTGACCGCACCCATCCCGAACATAACGACCTCATCACCGTCAATGTTACGTGCTTCAAACATAAGTCCGGATTTATTGATGTCAGGTGGGAGCAGTTTGATACCCATGCGTTTAAGCTCATCCACATACTTGACCACTTTGTCTGTGTTATTCTTTTCCAGTGTCAGGATCGCCGCCATAAATTCTGTCGGGTAATAATATTTCAGATACGAAGTATAAAAGGTAACCATCGCATAGGCAGCAGAGTGGGATTTGTTAAATCCGTATCCGGCAAATTTCACAATAAGGTCGAATAACTCTTCCGCTTTGACCCTGTCAAAGCCTTTTTTTACTGCACCATCAGCAAACTCTCCCTTGAGTTTGTCCATCTC
>CAZCBU010000203.1:0-3616 GCA_964496995.1 uncultured Sulfurovum sp. | reverse complement strand
ATAGATTATGCAGTAATGGAAAAGAGCACTAAAGTGAAGGTACTGGCCTCAGATATAGCCTGGAGTGATCTTGGCAGTTTTGATGCACTGTATGAAGAAGCGAATAAAGATGCGGAGGGGAATGCAACTATTGTGACCAATGAAGAAAATTCAACCAGCCTCATCACAGAAAATGCTGCGAATAATTTGATCGTTTCAAATAAAATGGTTGCAGTCGTTGATGTAGATGATCTTCTTATTGTTGATACGGCAGATGCTTTATTGATATCGAGAAAAGGCAGTGGTCAAAAAGTAAAAAATATAGTCAAAAAGTTAAAAGAAGAAGGATCAGATCTACCCAATATTCATATGACTGCACACAGACCCTGGGGAACTTACACTATTTTAGATGAACTTGAGAGTTATAAGGTTAAACGTATTGTTGTACATCCGGGTAAACGCCTTTCTCTGCAAAAACACTTCCATCGTTCGGAACACTGGATCGTCGTAAGTGGAACAGCAACCGTTACAAGAGGAGAAGAAGAGTATCTTGTCCGTGCCAATGAATCTACCTATATCCCGATGGGTGAGATACATCGTTTGGAAAATGTAGGGAAGATCCCTCTGGTGATGATCGAAGCACAGGTAGGTGAATATCTTGGCGAAGATGATATTGTCAGATTATCAGATGATTTTAAGAGGGTCTGATAATAAAAAGTCTTTAGCAAGTGAGACTATACTGTATTATTGGTTAAAGAAAACTATAATTTTTCTATGGATAATTTACCGCAAGTACAGCATAATACCTATAAAATAGTAGCAATCAAAACATTACTATAGGATGCAGAGGTGTATCCCAATGTTAAATTATATTTCAAGGAGTCAAAATGAGCCAAAAAGTTGCTTTAGTTACCGGAGTTACCGGGCAGGATGGTGCCTATCTTTCAGAATTCTTACTAAAAAAAGGGTATATTGTTCATGGTATTAAACGTCGTAGTTCTCTTTTTAATACAGATCGCATAGACCATCTTTACCAGGATCCCCATGTAGACAACCGTGACTTCATTCTTCATTATGGCGATATGACGGACTCTATGAATCTTACACGTATCATTCAGGAAGTCCAACCTGATGAGATATATAATCTTGCAGCCATGAGCCATGTTGCTGTATCTTTCGATACACCGGAATATACTGCTAATGCAGATGGCATAGGTACACTTCGTCTTCTCGAAGCGATCCGTCTTCTTGGACTTGAGAAGAAAACAAAGATCTACCAGGCTTCTACTTCAGAACTGTATGGACTGGTACAGGAAGTACCACAAAAGGAGACGACACCTTTTTATCCGCGTTCTCCTTATGCCGTGGCTAAAATGTATGCCTACTGGATCACAGTAAATTACAGAGAAGCATACAACATCTTTGCCTGTAACGGTATTCTCTTCAACCATGAATCGCCGATCCGTGGTGAAACCTTTGTTACAAGAAAGATCACCCGTGCAACCTCACGGATCATTCATGGTGTACAGGATAAACTTTATCTTGGAAATCTCAATGCAAAACGTGACTGGGGACATGCCAAAGATTATGTACGTATGATGTGGATGATCCTTCAGGCAGAAGAGCCTGAAGATTGGGTTATTGCTACTGGTGTGACCACTACGGTAAGAGATTTCATAAAGATGGCCTTTGGTTATTGTGGTATTGAACTTGAATTTAGAGGAGAGGGGGTAGACGAAAAAGGCTATGTCTCTGCCTGTAACGATCCTGAGTACCAAATAGAGATCGGTAAAGAGGTAGTCACTGTTGATCCTAAGTATTTCCGTCCGACTGAAGTGGAACTATTGATCGGTGATGCTACAAAAGCCAGAGAAAAGCTTGGATGGATACCGGAATATGATCTCAAAGGGCTTGTTGAAGATATGATGGCAAGTGATATCAAGAACCGTCGTATATCTCCGTCAGAACTCTTTTAGAAGGTTTTAAAATGGAGAAAACATCAAAGATCTATGTTGCAGGGCATAGAGGACTGGTAGGCAGTGCCATTGTTAAAAATCTTGAGAGTAAAGGCTACACAAATATTATTGCCAGAACCCATCATGAACTTGATCTGCTCAACCAGCAGGAAGTTGAAGAATTTTTCGAGATGGAAAAACCGGAGTATGTCATACTCGCAGCAGCCAAAGTAGGTGGGATTGTCGCGAACAACACTTACAGGGCTGAGTTTATCTATGAAAATATACAGATCCAGAACAATGTTATTCATCAGGCATATAAAAATGGAGTAAAAAAACTTTTGTTCCTTGGAAGCACCTGTATTTACCCTAAAGATGCGTCACAGCCTATGAGAGAAGATGCACTGCTTACCTCCCCGCTTGAGTATACCAATGAACCATATGCCATTGCCAAGATCGCAGGTATCAAGATGTGTGAATCATATAATTTGCAATACAATACAAATTTCATTTCAGTAATGCCTACAAACCTTTACGGCCCGCATGATAATTTTAATCTGGAAACTTCACATGTCCTTCCTGCACTCATTAGAAAGATCCACTTAGGAAAAGCCTTAGACGAGAATAATTGGAATGCCATTAGAGATGATTTAAATCATTTTCCTATTCAAGGCATTAATGGTTCAGCAACAGAAGATGAGATCATTACTAAACTGAATACCTATGGTATTAAATCTCTGAACGCTAAACACTTAACACTAAACGCTCCGAAGGTCTCCATAGAGATCTGGGGAACAGGAAAACCAATGAGAGAATTTCTCTGGTCTGAAGATATGGCAGATGCCTGTATATTCCTCATGGAAAACAGAGATTTTAAAGATACGTATGAAGCAGATCAAAAAGAGATAAGAAATACCCATATCAATATAGGTACAGGAGTAGAAATATCCATTAAGGAGCTTGCCCAGACAATAAAGAATGTGATCGGCTTTGAAGGAGAACTCTTTTTCAATACAGAAAAACCTGACGGAACCATGAGAAAACTTACAGATCCTTCCAAACTACATGGTTTAGGATGGCACCATAAAGTTGAATTGGAAGAGGGCATAGCTAAAATTTATAACTGGTATATCCAAGAAAGACAAACTTAGTATGAATAAACAACCTCTGGTCTCAGTAGTCATCCCCACCTATGGAAGAAGTGAACTTTTAGGAAGAGCTCTTGATTCTGTATTGGCTCAAACCTATAGTAATATAGAGATAATAGTAGTTGATGACAATGATAAAGGCAGTAAAGATCAACTAGAAACAGAGCAGCAGATCCAGTCTTATATCAAAAATGCACAAATCACATATTTGAAACATGAAAAGAATGCTGGAGGTTCCGTTGCACGTAATACTGGTATAAAAGCATCAAAAGGAGAGTATGTAGCTCTACTGGATGATGATGATGAATGGTTTCCTGAAAAGATTGAAAAGCAGATTGCGTATTTTGAAACCTTAGATGAAAAAGTAGGTGTTATATATTGTTCTTATATCCTTGAAGAATTCGATGGAGACAGAGAGTACATTCGTTCTGAAAAAGGTGATCTTACAAAAAAACTTTTAATGTTGGAATTTGATCCCGGTGCAAGTTCTACTCTTATTTTCAGAAAAAATGTTTTGGAAGAGATAGGATATTT
>CAZCBU010000202.1:0-2913 GCA_964496995.1 uncultured Sulfurovum sp. | reverse complement strand
TCAACTATAATTTGGACGATGGATGGTTTCTGACCACGGTACCTTTTATCACGGCAAAATGGGATGAAGATTCCGATAACCGCTGGACCGTACCTATTGGCGGCGGTATCGGAAAAGGTTTCAAGATTGGTGATATCCCCGTTTCGGCAACAGTACAGGCTTACTACAATATTGTCTCTCCTGATGTGATGGGTGAAGATTGGCAGTTGAGATTACAGGCACAGATTTTCTTTCCAAGAAAATAACTGAGTATAATTATAAAAAGGAATAATATGAATAAAATGGTAAAAAAAATAACGTTAACAAGCATAGCTCTACTAATGGGTACACAAGTTATGGCAAAAGATATCAAGTCGATGATGTATGATGTGAACGATCCGATATGGGAAAAACCGACAGCACTGCAAAAAAGGCTTCCGCCTGAAAAACTGCCGATGGTCCAGTCGGACAACAGTGGTAAACCTCTGACAGACATGACAATGATCGCAGACAGACAGGCCGCGATGAATCAGGTAACGGCGTACAGTTTTCTCATCGATGAGGATCGTTGGGAGGAGTGGTTTGCACTTTACAGTGACGATCTTGTGTTTGAGACGACAACGCCTTGTTTCGGTACCATCAGAACGGTTGGGAAGAAAGCGTTCAGAAAATTTATTGATGTACGTTTTAGAGGACCGGGAAGCGAAAAGAAGAACTTCGCGCATAGACATACCATGGGGAACATGCATGTGGCCTATCAGGACAAAGAGCGTATAGAGATACGAACCTATATGCTGATCTCCGATGCATTTCCTGACGGGAAGTTCAACATCTTTACCAGCGGTACCTACAATGCTACCCTGAAAAAAAGGGATGGCAGATGGATCATTACACGCTGGTACATCGAAGTGGACGGAACCGTTCCAAAATCTACTATTCCAAAAATGGAGGGGATCGAGTATATCCCGGACAGCAGAAAAGAGTGTAAGTAATCCTCTATATTTGAGAAAGGAAGTGTATATATGAATATAGAAAAAAAGATAGGAGTAGCGCTGCTGGCACTGCTCTGGAGCGTCAATCTCTCTGCCTATGATGCAGATCTGGCAAAAAAGATCAACGAGACATTTTCACAATACTCATTGAAGTACCTGAACGATTCCAAGATGCTGATCGATGCAGACAGCATCATGAAAATGCTGAAGAAAAAAGAGGATTTTGTCCTGCTTGACATCCGTACCCCCGATGAGACGGGTATCGTGGGGTTGAAAACGAAGAATACTTTAGAGATCCCTTTTGATGTACTCTTTGAAAAAGAGAATCTTGATAAACTGCCTAAAGACAAACCCATTGTCATTGTCTGTCACTCCGGGAGTCGTGCACTTCAAGCAGCTACAAGTCTGGAAATGATAGGATTTAAAAATGCCAAAGTACTGTACGGCGGTATTATCGCATTGGCAAAAAGTGTTTCAACAAAGAATGTACAGTAATTTTAGGAGCAAAAAATATGAAAGCATATAGAATATTCAAATGGGGAGAGGGTGGTCAGCTGGTCGATGATGTAGCCATACCCGAGCCCGGAGCCGGGCAGGTACGCCTTAAAGTAGCAGCCAACGGAATCTGCCAGTCAGATCTGCACTTAATGTATGAGTGGAAAGCCTCTCCTTCTCATCTGAATATTGAGTTGCCAATGACCATTGGGCATGAGCCTGCAGGGTATGTAGATAAACTTGGACCAGGAGTCAGTGGTTTTGAAATGGGAGATTCTATGATCGTTACTATTGCGGGTTGTGGTCACTGCTACTACTGTGCAATAGGACGAAACCAATACTGCCTACATAAAGGCAAACAGTCCGGTATGGGGCTTGACGGTGGTAATGCAGAGTATATGCTTGCACCGGCAGACGCTCTTGTGAATGTGGGAGATATGGATCTGGCAGATGCCGCACCACTTAGTGATGCCGGATTGTCAGCATACCATGCCATTAAGAGAGTGGAACACCTTTTGGTTCCGGGAAGCAGCGTTGCAGTCATAGGCATTGGCGGTTTAGGACACATGGCACTACAAATTCTTAAAGCAACAAGCAATGCGCACATTATAGCCTATGCCAGAAGCAAGAAATCTCTAGATTTTGCTATGGAACTTGGAGCAAATGAGGCAAGAAACTCTACAGAAGAGAGTTCGTTTGAGCCAATGAGTGTAGATGTGGTATTGGACTTTGTAGGCTCTGGCGTAACCATAGCACAATCTGCAAGCATCATAAGACCACTGGGACACATTGTTGTTGTGGGGCGAGGCAGTGGCACTTTTGATTTTAAACATAATGCTATGCCATATGGCGCAACCATGAGTACAACATTTGGTGGTAGCAAGTTTGAGTTGATGGAACTCATATCTTTAGTCAAAGAGGGAAAAGTAAAAGCACACATTACTAAATTTACACTTGATGAAGTAGCTGAAGCTTACCGTCTTCTTGAAGAGGGGAAGATAAAGGGACGTGGTGTCATTATTCCCTAAGAAGGTTATAAGATGGAATTATTAGGGTCACTCTTTAACCTCTCCGTGGTAGTTTTTGTCGTAGCAACCATGCTTTCGATGGGGTTGGCCCTGAATCTGTCACAGATCATTGCACCGCTTAAAAAGCCTCTGCTCGTTGCAGATGTACTTGTGACGAATTTTCTGCTGGTACCGCTTCTTGCATTGTTGGTACTTTTTCTTGTTCCGGTAGATGAGGGGACGAAGATCGGACTGATCCTTCTCTCCCTTGCTGCAGGTGCGCCTTTTACACCGAAACTGGCAGAGCTTGCCAAAGGAGATACCGCACTGGCCACAGGAGTGATGCTTCTGCAGATGGTAGTGACGGTAGTGATATTGCCGTTTGCACTGCCTCTGATGCTTGAGGGGGATATTTCCGTGGACAGTCTGGCGATCGCCAA
>CAZCBU010000201.1:0-4473 GCA_964496995.1 uncultured Sulfurovum sp. | reverse complement strand
AAGACCAAGATCGGATTTGCTCTTTTTTTTATTGATCTTGACAGATTTAAAGATATCAATGATTCACTGGGCCATGAAATAGGCGACAATGTTCTGAAGATCATAGCAAGCAGACTGAAATCCATTATCAGAAAAGAGGATACACTGGCACGCTTGAGTGGTGATGAATTTACTATTATCATGGGTGGTTTCAAAGAAGAAAAAGATGTGTCACATTTAGCAGAAAAGATCCTTGATATACTGACGGAACCTATCCATATTGACAGGGAAATACTGTATGTTTCCGGAAGTATCGGTATCAGCCTGTATCCGGAACATGCATTGGATGCAGAATATTTACTGAAGTATGCAGATACAGCCATGTACAATGCCAAAGAGGATGGACGTAATACCTATAAATTCTATATGCCGGAAATGACAGAATCGGCATTGGAACATATGAGTATGAAAACCGCTTTACGTCAAGCTATTGGGAATGAAGAATTTTTTATTCACTATCAACCACAGATCGATGCAGTTACTGATTCTATGTGCGGTCTGGAAGCCTTGATCCGATGGCAGCACCCTACGAAAGGTATTCTCTATCCTGCCTCCTTCATTACATTGGCAGAAGAAACCGGTCTGATCGTAGAAATAGACAGGTGGGTCATGAAGTGTGCCATGAAACAGATAAGCCAATGGTATGCAAAAGGGTTCAATCCGGGAGTTCTTGCATTGAATCTTTCCATAAAACAGTTGGAAGGTAACGGTTTTATACAAGAACTCAAAACGAATCTTGAAACCTTTTCTTTTAAGGCTGAATGGCTTGAATTGGAGATCACGGAGAGACAAATGATGAAAAAACCTGAAGATGTCATTGCCAAACTCAGAGAGATCAATGAGCTGGGTATAGGTATTTCCATAGATGATTTCGGTACAGGTTATTCTTCTTTATCACTCTTGAAACGTTTACCTATCAATAGACTGAAGATCGACAGATCATTTATTGATGATATTATGCAGGACAAGGATGATGTTGCTATCGTTGATGCGATCATTGCACTGGGGAAAAGCCTGAAACTGGATCTCATTGCAGAGGGTGTTGAAACCGCAGAGCAAAGAGACTTTCTTATGGAGAAAGGATGTACCCATATGCAGGGGCATTATTTCAGTTATTCGCTATTTGCCGAAGAGATAGAAGAAAAATGGTTAAGCGTATCGCACTAGCTTGACTTGGGTATATAGTAGCTCATTGTACTGCGTCCGAATTTCTTACGTTTCAGTAGTTTGAGTTCACCTATCTCTTTTGGCATGTCAAGGTTCGTCATGTGCTCAACCGTGACCATTTCACATACTTCCGGTTCTATACTTTCTATCAAAGAAACGGTTTTGTCATAAATGTCATCCATACCGTCTCTTGTTGAGAACGGAGGATCAAAGTAGAAGTAGGTTTTTCTTTCTGTCTTTTTGACGATCTTGTAGACATTGGCAAAATTTTCAAAACTGTCACCGTAAAAAGTAGTACACCGGCCGGGATCGGTTTTTTTTATATTGGACTCCAGGCATCGGAATGCAGTTTTATTGTACTCCATGAAGTAGCACGCTGCTGCACCTCGACTCAGTGCTTCAAGACCGACAGAACCGCTTCCGGCAAATACCTCTACAAAGTTCTTGTCAATGATCTCGAACTGAATCGTATTGAAAAAGGATTCTTTTAAGATACCTTTGGAGGATCTTGTAGTAGAAATGTCCGGTATTTCTATTTTTTTACCTTTGAACTCTCCGCCGATGATGCTTGTTGTAAATATTTTAATTTTATCTTTATGTTTCATAAGTGGAATTGTACCCAAATTTAACATTTAAAAATGAATGATATTCTTGAGTGTATTGATCAGTTTGCTACTCTCTTTGATATCTCTTCGCTCTTTCCCCGGTTCGGTGGTAGTGATGATGGTCCTGCCTGTTACCAGTTTGGAGCCGTTCTTTTTACGGATACCCCAGTAGGTATGCATAATGACCGGCTCCCCTTTGTATTGTCCAAGATAGAGTACGATATGTCCGGGAACATGCAGCAGTGAACGGAAAGGTTCTGCTTCCCGGATGATCTTTTTCTTTTTGGCACGCTTAGGTATCCCTTTGATATAAGTGATACGTGTACCGTCTTTGGCCTGTTTACTGGAGTTGCGGCGAAGGAAAATACCAAAGGGTCCAAGAAAATCCCTGGTGGTTGCTGAGCAGTCACGACATTCGTATGCACCACCCCATCCGTAAGGTTCACCGTAAAACTCTTTGGCAAGCATGGCAACATTTTTAGGTGTAAAAGGAAGGGGCTTTCTGGCAATGATCTGTGGGTTTTCTACATGAACTTTATGGATCATAGCATGTCCCAAAGAACTCTTTTTGGCTGTCAGGTAAGACTTTCCGTCTTTGCTGACGGGAAAGAGTGCTCCCAGTTTGACAATAGAGAGTGGTTTGTTCTTTTCATTGTAAAGACGAAGATTGTCTTTTACCGTCATCGCATAGGTACCTGATCTGAAAGCTTTTTTGAATTTGTTGTCCACCAGTGTCAGATCCGTGATCTTGACCCATCCAAAAGCGTATGAAGCACGCACATAAGCCCAACGTCTGTCTTTGGAATAGTGTGAAATGTAAAGAGGTACATTGATATGCAGGGCAGAATTCTGATTATAGTCAAAAGGGAAACCTTCGCCTACTTTTCTTGGATCCCTGTAAAAGGCTGTGGAAGTGGGCAGTGCTTTGACATTGGTTCTGCGAATAGTGATCGCATGGAACCTTTTGCTGTCCTTTTTATGCATTTGTGCATTACGTATCCATTTTTTATAGACATAGGAGGGGATGACTTTTCTGTTTTCTCTGTAGATCTTGCCTTTGGTGACAAAGCGTGTTTCCCAGCCGAAATCTTTTTTGGGAATATCAAGTCTGGACAGGGTCCAGGGTTTGAAGTACTTTTTATTGAACTCTCTGTCCAGTTTTTTTTGTCTGGATCTGGACATAGGTTTGACCTGCTTGGCATAGTAGGCAGGATCTTGAGGTATTTTGGACATATCTGCCACTTTGCCTTTTGGCATGTGGTCAATTTTACTTTTGGTACGTTGACTGACTTTGAGTGTATAGTCTGCAGACAGGGTAGAAAAGCCAAAGAGAAGTAGAGAGGCCAATGCTATTTTTTTAACCATATATTCAATCTTTATTTTTTTGTTTAATTGTATAGCGTTTTGGTTAACAAATTATGTATATTGTATATTTAAATCCCCTTATGTAAAAGGAGGTTTAAATAGGGTTTATTTTACATCGCGAACGATATTGTGGCAACGAAAACAGGCATGTTCGATGTATGTATAGGCTCTTTGGGATTCTTCTCTTCTTATTCTTTCTGATTGGTTGAATTTATTATCAATGGCATCTTGTATGATCTGTACATTATGTGCGATGATCTTGGCACTCATGACCGCTTCGGAAGATTTTGTTTTTTTATCTTTGGGAAGCATTTCTGCAATTCTTTTTTCATTACCAAGCAATTCCTGTACATGTTTTGCAAACGTTTTTATAGATGCTTCTACACCATCCTTGTCGCTGGAAATAAATCCCTGTTGTATATCTCTTAACTGTGTGTTAAGCAGCTGCATGTCTGCTTTTAGATTCGTGTCAGCACCCATCACTGAAGTGTTTGATATAAATGTTGTTGTTGCCACTATAAGTAAACCAGTACTCAATATTTTTTTAATCATTATGAACTCCTAATATAATTTATATATAGATGATAACATAATATTTCTTTATCTTTAAATATAGGGTATAAATGTAGAACTATAGGTTAAAGGTACATCCGAGACCTGTTCGGTCACTGAGTATGATATCGCTTTCATTAAAGATGATATCTGTTTGTACCGGATGTGAAGCCAGGAGACTGACAGCATCCAGGTCAAGCATGGTTATACTGTCTGCTTTGGCTGAAGCTACATGTACACCTGCCGCAACAGAAATGGGGCCTTCTAGCATGCAGCCTATCATACACTTTACGCCAAATTCTGCAGAGAGGTCTGCAAGCTGAAGCGCCTGTGTGATCCCTGCTGTCTTTGCCAGTTTAATGTTAATATAGTCAACGGCCTGCATCTCTAAAAGTCTTTTGGCATCTTTGAGAGAGAAGACGGATTCATCAGCGAGCAGGGGAGTTTGAACTCTCTCTTTAATATATTTTAGCCCCTCTATATCCTCTGCAGCAACAGGCTGTTCAATAAACTCGGCAATAATATCTCTTTTTTCAAGTGCATGGAGAAGTGTCACACTCTCCTGTGCTGTCCAACCCTGATTGGCATCGAGTCGTAAAGTAATGTTTTTATCCAAAGTATCATGGATCGCAATAATACGGTCAATATCTTTCCGGGGATCATCACCGATCTTGATCTTAAGTGTGTCGTATCCAAGAGCCACAGCCTGAAGGGAATCAGAGATCATTTTATCTATCTCACCCAT
>CAZCBU010000200.1:0-5823 GCA_964496995.1 uncultured Sulfurovum sp. | reverse complement strand
TAGAAAAAGCAAAAGCAAGCGGCTCTGTTGTGTTTGAACTTCCTCTCGATAACGATGCAACACTTTTAGGTATCAAACTTGACAAACGGACCACTAAATTTGCTAAAAAGATCGGTGCCAAAAATGCTTCTGTGATCCCGTATACGGTACTTATAGAAAATGGAGAAGCAAAAGTATTGGCTCCAAAATATAACCTTGCGTTACATTATCCGCTTTTGAGTATGACAGGATTTATGACCATCGCTACTGTACCGGGTGCTATTTTAAAAGATTGTGAGAAGATCTTTAAATAAGCGATTCCTTAGGATCCTGTTAAAACAGGTCCTCAATATTTTCAAATTTTGGTGCAGGTAGTGGCACCGGTGCTGTTGTTGGAATTTGAGGTTCGACTAATTTCTTTTTTGCTTTCTTTTTGATTTTAGGTTTTTTCTTTACCTTTTTGTCTATGAACTTTTTCTTAATGACATCCTGTACCGTCTGTGGCTCTTTTGGTTCACACTCATACATGTTTTCTTCTTCCAGCTTTTTCAAAACTTCAGGGTCAGGTATGAGTTTACCTTGTTCCACAAGGATCTTTACAATATTTTTAAAGGTCGGTACCGCAGATTGTGAAGCAAAATATTTGTATCTCTTTTTTGCACGAATGACCAGAACACCAATGGTGTATTGATGTCCAAATTTATCATTGGCAAAGCCATAGAATGAACTGTGATATTCCCGTACATAACGGCCATGTTTCGCCATATGTGCCGTTCCTGTCTTTCCGCCTATCTCAAGACCGGGGTATTGTGCTGCAACACCGGTTCCCCGTTTGACCACTTCGAGTAAAATGTTATGTATATAGGTAGCGGTTTTTTCACTGATCGCCCGCGAGTCACCTATTTTGGGATCGAGTGTATAGTGGGCACCTTTTGCATTTTCCAGGTAATCCACAATGCGTGGAGTAACGATCATACCCCCATTGTTAAAGGCAGCGTAGGCTTTGAAAAGTTGTGCAAAAGTGACGGTCAGACCATACCCGTAAGAGGAGTTTGCCCGGTGTAGTTCATTGTTAAGCAGGTGTACAGGCTTTAGACTTCCAGGTAAGTCTCGCGAGAGATCGATACCCGACTTTTTAGCCACACCGAATTTAAGCAGCCCCTCTCTAAACTCTTGTCCCGTAAGCATCCATGATATGAGTGATGTACCGACATTGGAAGAGTGCACAATGATGTCTGTCACCTGCATAGAATCAAATTTGTCATCATCAGAGATCCAATGTCCTTTTCCTATCTCAAGTCTTCCGTTGCGCGTATTGAACCATTTATTCGGTGTGACCAACCCTTTATCCATGGCAATAGAGATAGAGAGTGGTTTCAGTACAGAACCGGCTTCATACGGGTACTCTGAAAACTTGGGGTTAAGTGCAGGAATATCTTTCTGTGTAATATGAGAGGGGTCATAACGCTCTGAAGAGGCAAGAGAGAGTAGCTTGCCTGTGCGACTCTCCATCACGCCTACAATGATCTCGTCGGCATCAAGTTTGGTCTTCATGGCATCAAGCATCATTTCAACCCTTCTTTGCAGTGCAAGAGGGATATTCAAATGAAGATCATACCCGTCGACTCTCAGTTTCTGGATACTGTTCTTGTCGTGTATGACCCTGGAGTTAACATCTCTTTTGCCTTTGAAGTAACCGTCTTTTTGAGAAGAAAGGTATTTTTCATAATTTCTTTCGATCCCCTTTTTCCCTCGGGGACGAATGTAATTATTCTCTTCTTTTTTGCCCACATACCCCAGGATCGGACTCAGCACATCTTTTAAAGGAAATCGCCGGCTCTCACCGTTTTCAATGATATCCAGTCCGTACAGTACTTCTACACCGGAACGTGTTTTGATGGACTGGAAGACATCGAGTTTCCTGAGTTTGTATGCAAGGGTTTTGAGCTGCATGGCATGTCTTGCATTGATCTCGCGGGAGAGTACAATATTCCCTTTGATCTTTTTGCCTTTTTTGTTTTTGAATTTTTTGCGTATCGTTTCTGCAGGGATACCGCTGTAAATACTGAACAGTTTAATAAAGACTTCTTTTTTTCCGGGATCGATACTCGCTCCGCGGATCACGGCCTGATAGGTTTTCTGAGAAGAGCTGAGTGTATAGTTGTCTGCAGAGATGATACTGCCGCGGAAAGACCGGTCATGGATAATGGAATTGTGACTTGGAATGCGTCGGTCACTTGTGATGGTTTTGAACACAGAGAGCAGAAAAATGACAATAGCAATAGATAAGAGTATGAAAAGACCTGTGATCTTGTATTTTCTCTGATGAATTGCTTTATTTGTATCTTTTGACATTTTCCCCTCTTGATTGAGTGTAATTTTATCAAAGTTATCTGTTAAATCTGATAAAATATTGCTATTGATGTGAATAAACCAGTAAAGAGAAATACATAATGATAGATAAGCCACTTTTAGCAGCGGTAATGACACTTTTAACACTTTCATTGGTCATGGACTACTCTCTTTCAGTGTACACGGTTTCCCATTTTAATTATGCAGATTTCCATTTTTTTCTTCGACAGAGTGGTGCAGTACTCCTTGGTTTCATTACTATGGTGTTCCTAAGCAGGCTTGATCCCGATAAATGGCTGGTCAAGGTAGGTTTGGCACTTTTTTTTATTTTTGCCCTGTTAATGGTGGTCATGCAGTTCCTGCCCTCTTCGATAGTGAATGAGGTCGGCGGTGCAAAAAGATGGATACATATTGGTCCCATGTCCATTGCACCTGTAGAGTTTTTTAAAGTCGGTTTTGTCTTTTTCCTGGCCTGGAGTTTCTCACGTAAACTGGCCAATAAAGAAAATATGGGATACGTGGAAGAATTACGCATATTTGCTCCCTATCTTATTGTTTTTCTCTTCGCTGTGGTCGTCATAGCGATTTTTCAGAAAGACCTCGGGCAGGTGGTAGTACTGGGGATCACCCTTATGATACTGATCCTTTTTGTGGGGAGTTCCCTTAAATTCTTTTTCACACTGATACTGGGTGCTTTTGCCGCCATGGCCTCACTTATATTCATGGCACCTCACCGTATAGCCAGGATCAAAAGCTGGTGGAGTACGGTGCAGAATGACATACTTTCACTGCTGCCGGACAGTTCAGTGACGAAGGGCTTGCATGTGGCAACGACTGCGAAAGAGCCGTATCAGATCTCCAACTCACTGAATGCCATACACAATGGCGGTTTCCTGGGGCAGGGCTTGGGGAATGGCCAGTTCAAACTTGGCTACCTGAGTGAAGTGCATACAGATTTTATTTTGGCGGGGATCACTGAAGAGTTGGGTTTTATCGGAGTCGCACTGGTGACATTCACCATACTCTTTATTATATTCCGTATTTTTAAGATCGCTTCAAAGGTCGAGAGTTCGATGTACTATCTTTTCAGTATAGGGATCGGTCTGGTGATCGCATTCTCTTTTATTCTCAACGCATACGGGATCTCGGGGATCACACCGATCAAGGGGATCGCGGTACCGTTCCTGAGTTATGGAGGGTCACATATTTTGGCATCATGTATCGCCATAGGTATGGTACTGATGATCTCCAAAAAAGTACCGAGAGATATACACGGCAATATCTTGTAAACGGTAGAGACCACTTGGCAGCCGTTACACTAATCAAGCAGAGGAGCAGCATATGAGCATCGTAATGACAGGCGGGGGGACCGGTGGGCATTTGGCCATCATTAAAGCCGTAAAAGAGCAACTCAAGGATCAGGAGCTTATCTATATAGGTTCAACCAAAGGACAGGACAGGCAGTGGTTCGGAGATGATGATGACTTCAAAGAGAAGTATTTTTTTGATACACGCGGCGTCGTGAACCAGAAAGGTTTTGGTAAACTCAAGTCTCTCTGGATGATGGTCCAGGCTATGAGGCAAGCAAGAAAATTATTGAAAAAACATGATGCCAAAGTGGTTTTTTCAGTAGGCGGTTTCTCTTCTGCAGCGACAGCTTTTGCAGCAAAAAGTGCAGGCATTCCCTTGGTGATACATGAACAGAATGCTGCACTTGGTTCACTCAATAAACTTATGAAACCTTATGCGAAAGCATTTATCTCTTCGTATCTTGAAGAGAGCCCTATCAAGGCCTATCCTATCAAAGAAGTCTTTTTTGACAATGCGCATATTCGAAGTGAAGTGAAGACCGTTATGTTCCTTGGTGGTTCACAGGGAGCAAAAGCGATCAACGAATTGGCACTTTCTATGGCTCCTGAATTAAAAAAGAGACATATCCATATCATCCATCAGGCAGGTGTGAACAATATTGATGAGGTAGAAAAAGCCTATGAAGATCTTGGTATTGAAGCAGAAGTATTTGGTTTTACCACCAAACTGGCAGACTATATGAACGAAGCAGACTTTGCCATAGCCAGAGCGGGAGCTTCGACGCTATGGGAACTTTCAGCCACAGCATTGCCGACGCTTTATATCCCTTACCCCTATGCTGCTTCCGATCACCAGTTTTATAATGCACAGTTTCTGGTAGAAAAAGACCTGGCATGGCTCATGAGAGAAGATGCCATAGAGGTAGACAAGGTTCTGGCATTGCTTGATGAAAATATGGAGAGTAAAAGTAAAGGACTGATGGAGATCGTAGAGAAAGACGGAAGTCAAAAGATTGCAAATCTATTAAAAAGTCTGATATAATAAATGTAAATAAATTTTAGAAGGATTCCTTATGAAAAAGATAATGTTAACACTATTGGGTATGGGTATTTTAAGTATGAGTGCATACGGATATGACCAGGCAGACAGAATAAAAGATATGCAAACGATGGAGCAGGCAATGTCTGAGATCCAAAAAGGTATTCTTTACAATAACCAAAAAATGGTACTTGAAGGTGTAGAAAACCTGAAGAAGGCTTCAGCCGATGTAGAAGTAGCACCAAAAGGTGATATGGATTACACAGCTGTTTTTGCAAAAAAACAGTCCAAGAATATTATGAAATACGCAGAAAAGATCAAAACGAATATTTCAGCAGGACATAAACACGGTGCTGCAAAAAACTATACAAATGTTTTAACAGAATGTATCACTTGTCATAACAAAATCAGAAAGTGGAATTAAATCAAAGTATCACAAACATAACACAATTTTAAAATATACTGTCAGTATAAAAGAATTGAGGAGATGGAAATGAAAAAGAAAATTGCAGGGTTCCTAGTTGCCGGAATTGCAGTGTTTGCTTTGAGTGGTTGTGGCGGAGGAACAGATGTTGTTTATGTAGAACCAGAACCAGAATATTTTACATTGTTTTTAGTTGATGTGAATGGTATTGGTGTAGAATATATTCCATATACCTGTTATGCTCCGGATGGTTCTATCGTGACAGATGCCGTGACACCTTTAAATGGTGAATTCTCTTTTGTTCCTGGAGATCGCTGTGAATTTGATTTATATGGTTTCTGGGGAGATACCCTTGACCCTCTGTTTATTGCAGATATTGACGGCTTTGGGAAAGATGATATCCCTTATGCATGTGATAATACAGTTGATTTTACAAGTGGTGTTACTGATTTTGATGGTTGGTTCGCATATCCAGAAGACGCTTATTGTAAATTTTATCTTTAATAGAATTATTTGATTTATTCCCACATTAAAGTGGGAATTGTTATTGAAAGCAAGTAGCAAAAATATATTATTATCCTTCTAAAAACACTCTTTTAACCCCAAATTATCACAATTTCGCTAAAATATCTTCAATTATTTCATACGGGTATTGACCCCATATTTTAGGATAGATTTATTATGGATATCAGAAAATCATTTTTAGACTTTTTTCAAAG
>CAZCBU010000199.1:0-2683 GCA_964496995.1 uncultured Sulfurovum sp. | reverse complement strand
TTCAACAAACATGGAAAGGCCATACAAAAACTTGCAAAACAGTTCGCCGGAACAAAAGTAAAGATCCCTCAATATATTTTAAAAAGAGAAGCGGAGAAACGTGGTATCACCGCTAAGCAGTTAACGTGGTATCTGGAGCAGATATACTATACGATGGGACATAAAGAGAAACGATCTTTAAAAAAATTCTTATCCATGTAGGGTCGGTTTACCGACCACTCCAAAGACAATAGGTCGATCAATCAACCCTACGCAATTTCTTTAATCGCCTTTTCAATACGTGCAACCGTCTCATCCACACCTAGTATCGCCATGATCTCATCCATACCTGAACCTGTCATAGACCCCATCAAAGAGACACGCAGAGGCATCCCGATCTTTCCAAATCCTATCTCTTTATCGGCAACGATCTTTTCCATCACAGCATGATAGTCTACAGGCAGATGCAGTGGCTTATCCCAAGTTTGAAGCATCGATACAAAATCTGTCAGGATCTCTTTGGCTTCCCCTTTGAAAGCCTTTTTAGCTGCTTTTTCATCATAACTTTCCGGTGCACTCAAAATTAAATTGATCTGATCGGCCAACTCCACCAGGGTTTTCCCGCGCTCTTTGGTCGCATCCAAAAGCATTTCAAGTTTATCATGTCCGGCAATGTCCACACCAAAAGGTTTTAAGAGTTCGGCAAGTTCGGCATTGGGCTTATTTTTGATATAGTGTGCATTAAGCCACAGCAGTTTGTCCAGGTTGTAGTTTGAAGAAGACTTGTTAATATTTTTTGGATCAAAAAGTGCGATCATCTCTTCTATAGAGAATATCTCCTGATCTCCATGGCTCCATCCTAAACGTACAAGAAAGTTCAGCAGTGCCTCTGGGAGGTAACCCATGGCTTTATACTCCATCACATCTGTCGCACCATCACGTTTGGAGAGTTTTTTACCCTGCTCATTATTGATCATCGCAACATGGTAGAAGTTTGGTATTTTAAACCCTAGGGCATTGTAAACTACGATCTGCTTTGGCGTATTGTACAAATGGTCATCACCCCGGATCACATCTGTCAACCCCATCAGTGCGTCATCAATGGCAACGACGAAGTTATAAGTAGGTGCCCCGTCTGCTCTGGCAATGACAAAATCATCTACTTCAGTCGCAGCAATATTCATTTCACCTTTGACACCATCCACAAAAGAGATCATACCCTCCTGTGGTGCTTTGATACGGATAACCGGATCCACACCCTCCGGTGGTGTCCCCGTAAAATCACGGTAGCGTCCGTCATAACGTGTACGCTCTTTCTTGGCCATCTGTTCTTCACGCAGTGCAGACAACTCCTCTTTGCTCATATAACACTTATATGCTTTTCCCTCGGCCAGCAATTGGTCAATATACTGTTTATAAAGATCAAAACGTTTGGACTGGTACACTACATTGCCATCATGACTCATCCCCACCCACTCAAAAGCTTTTAAAATAGCATCTTTTGCCTCTTCCGAATTTCTTGCCATATCAGTATCTTCGATACGAAGTAAAAACTCACCCTTGTTGTGTTTGGCTGTCAGCCAGGAAAAAAGTGCGGTTCTGAGTCCGCCGATGTGAAGATACCCTGTAGGAGAAGGTGCAAAACGTGTTACTGTCATAATCATGCCTTAAAATAATAAATTAGTGAATTGTATCGAAAATGTGGTTAAATGTGTTTTTGAAGAAATGCTCTATGGGCAAAGGGCCCATAGTCATATAGAAAAATTATTTTTTCTTTTTATCTGTTTTACTTTTTTTACTACTGCTCTTTTTCTTCTCAGCTTTTTTCTTAGTGCTTTTTTTGGCGGATTTTTTCGTCTCTTTCACATCTTTTTTGATCTTCACATCATTTTTCACATTCTTGGCAGTCTCTTCTCCGATACCATCAACCCTCTGAAAATCCTCAAAAGATTTGAACTTCCCTTTACGTCTCTCTTTAATGATCGCATCTGCTTTCTTCTCTCCAATACCATTGATCATCATAAGTTCAGCTTTTGAAGCCGTGTTCAGCTTGTTAAGACTCATCCCAAACAGTGACGATGTTGCAAAAATCAACAAACCGGCAATTACTTTTTTTAACATTTTCTTCCCTTTTAAAATAGCGTTTTTAGTTAGAGTTGTTTATAACAAAAAATATTTTATCTTATCTATTCTTAATATCATCTATACAATTGGGTTATACTTGCTATATTGAAAGAAGTACAATTTGGCTTACATTATAAATCCTACAGTATAATGCCATAAAAAATTAAAGTATTTCTATGATCACGGCATTTGTTTATCCTTTTTTCCTCTCAATATTCATCCTTATGCTTATTATACATTTCTCACATAAGCATGATCTTTTTATTGATGATGCAGGCCATGATAAACCACAGAACTATCATGAGGACTCTACTCCCAGAGCAGGTGGATTAGGCATCATTGCGGGAATGTTCTTCATACTCCTCTTCCCGCTTGGGATCAAATTCATTCTTCCTCTCATCCTTGCTTTTTTTTCCGGTATCTTTGAAGATTTCCATAATTCACTCAGCCCAAGACGTCGGCTCTCTTTACAGATCGTTGCAGCACTCTCTGCCATTTGGCTGACAGATTCAGTGGTGACTTACCTGGGTCTGGGCATACACATGCCCTATTGGGTAGGGATTTTCTTTAGTGCATTTGC
>CAZCBU010000198.1:0-6475 GCA_964496995.1 uncultured Sulfurovum sp. | reverse complement strand
ATGCTGATGAGAAGATCGAACTTTCCTAAGTTTAAAGTATCCAGATTGTTTATATCTTTTGCATAAAACGCTACATTCTTCTCTTCAAACAAACCTTCAGCGTACTCTATGGCTGTTTTTGAGTGGTCAATACCTACAAATTGCATATTTTCATATGTGTTATGATCCAATTTATTTCGGATGATTTCAAACTCATCTCCACGGTTTACACCCAGGTTCAAAACACGTTTTCTCTCTTCTATATTTACATTATCCAATGCCTGATCGTAGTAATAGTAAAAAGCCGGTTCTTCCATTTTATGGATCTCAAAGAAGTTTGAAGTCACACCGTATTTTTCTTCCTTTTCTCCTGAAGTATCAAGATGAAAAGAAGCTTTGCTTTCCAATTTTTTAAATGACAATGTTACCAAAGGATAACGACTCTCTTTGGGCAGTAGCATTTTACATTGCAGTAATTCAGCCAGATCGACCCAGGCTTTCCACCCTCTATAGAGATAATTTTGACCTTCTATTTCTATTGTACTCCCGGCATATCCATCTGAAACATCCGGGTTGAGTACGTCAAAGGTCAGATTCTCCTCTTTTTCAAGTGCTTTTTGAAGTAGAGGAAGTATCTCTTGCATGGTCTGTGTGGTAAATTGCATTATCTATCTCTTTTTTTGTCATATTTAGGTAGTATTTTAGCATGAAAAGTACGCAAAATGGGCATCATCTCATTGTTATAGGTTCGGGGGCAGCAGGTATGATGGCTGCCATTACTGCTGCACGTACCGGAAAAAGCGTTTTACTTTTAGAAAAACTCTCCAAGATCGGTGCCAAACTCAAAGCCACCGGCGGCGGACGCTGTAACCTGACCAATACACTGGACAATGAAACCTTTATGTCCCACTTTGGAAGAGACGGCAGATTCATGACCCCTGCTCTGGAAGCCTTGGACCACACAGCACTCATAGACTTCTTTAAAGAGATAGGGGTTGATACCCATGCACCGGATGGTCACAGGGTTTTCCCTATTACTCATAATTCTTCAACGATTATTGCTGCCATGGAACAGGAGATGCACGATCTTGATGTAACAGTTCTATGTTCCCAGCGTGTGGTCAGTCTGGAACATGATGGAGAAAAAGTTACAGGAGTAAAGACAGAAACAGATACATATTTTGCTGAAAATGTTGTCATAGCGACAGGAGGAAAAGGCTATCCTGTGCTTGGGTCAGAAGGAGACGGCTACCCTTTGGCAGAGTCAGTCGGACATAAAGTAACAGAGCTTTTCCCTGCCATGATGCCTCTGAAAGTCAAAGAAAAATGGGTAGCAAACTGTAGAGCAGACACCATTGCAAAGGTCGCTATACACGTTGATATGAAAAAATATAAAAAACTTTCGGCACAGGGCGATCTTATCTTTACCAAAGATGGTATACGCGGTCCGGTGGTCTTGGATTTTTCACGTGAGATCACACCACTTTTAAGTAAATTTAATGAAGTTCCACTTCTTGCAAATTTTACCAAAGGCTTAAATGAAGAACAGATACGTGAACACTTCAAAAAGGAGTTGTCAAAAAATCCTCATCAATCTGTTTTAGACCTTATGAAAAGCCTGCTTCCGGAGTCTTTAAGTCTTGAACTCTGTAAACTGGCAGAAGCAGATCCGACACAGGGGTTTACCAAACTCCCCGGAACGGTCAGAGACAAACTCATTAAACTGCTTGCATGGACTCCCCTGACCGTCAACGGACATGACGGTTTCAAAATGGCTATGATCACACGGGGCGGTATTTCTCTCAAAGAGATAGACCCCTACACCATGCAAAGCAAAAAACTGAAAGGACTTTACTTCTGCGGTGAAGTGATGAACCTGGACGGCCCCTGCGGCGGTTACAACCTGCAATGGTCCTTTGCCTCTGGCCATTTGGCGGGAAAACTACAATAAATTTATACTTTTTACATCATTTTCCATAATTTATGGTATACTTCTATAATTTCAACTAAACAATATAATAAGGATAATTTATGAATAAGCTCTTTTTCTCCTCTCTTGTGATGCTGCTAATGACTTTTACACTTCATGCCGAGAACAATGACAGCAATAGAACAGATCAAAATACTGAACATAACAAAACAGTTGTAAAAAAGCAAAAAAAGGCAGATAGCAACAAAACGAAACTTATGGATGAACATGTAAAAGAGCAGATGGAAAGAGAAAAAGAGTATGCACAAAAGCAAAGTTTTGCCCAGGGGGATGATTATGATCTTTCAGCACATGAAGTAGACCCAAATGCCCTGCCTGATGTACCTGTGATCGAACCGGATTATGACTTTGATATCACAGATGTCTACAGGGATGACCTCTAACCCCTACTCTCAAACTATTATGGTAAAATTCCAAACTTTTAAACCATTAGTGTAAGGAATTCTACTTGTTCAACATTCAAAACTATTCAAAACAGAACATTAAAAATGATGTTCTCTCAGGTGCTCTGGTCGCGGTAGCGCTGGTACCTGAAGCGATCGCATTTTCATTCATTGCCGGTGTGAGTCCTGTGGTTGGACTTTACGGTGCATTCATCATTGGTCTGATCACAGCACTTTTGGGCGGTAAACCGGGAATGATCTCCGGTGCCACAGGTTCCGTTGCTGTTGTATTTGTTGCCTTGGGACTTTCGGTAAAGAAAATGTATCCGGAACTGGATACGGAAGCACTCTCCATGATGCTTCTGCATTATATTCTGCTTACCTCCATCATTGCCGGACTTATCCAGATCGCCATCGGTGCCATGAAGATGGGTAAATTCATCCGTCTGGTACCACAACCTGCTCTTTTTGGATTCGTGAACGGTCTTGCGATCGTGATCGCTTTGGCACAGCTGCCTTTCCTTGCACCTGCCAATATAGAGCAGTACAGTTCATGGATAGACATTATCAAAGCCAGTTTGAGTGAAAACTATATCATGTACATTATCATTGTTGTGACCATGGCGACCATGCAGTATCTGCCAAAAATAAGTAAGGCGGTTCCTGCCGGTCTTGTCGCCATAATTACTGTGACACTTGTTGTTTATTTTGGAAATATCGATACCAAGACCGTTGGTGATCTTGCTGATCTTTCCAATGTATCTATGCCGAGTCTGGTACTGCCTGATGCTTCTTTGTTCTCCTGGGCTTCCATGTCTATTATCTTGCCTACGGCCGTCATTGTGGCACTGGTCGGTCTGATAGAATCTCTTCTTACCCTTTCCGTACTGGATGAAATGGGAGGGAAACGCGGTTCAGGGAACAAAGAGTGTGTGGCACTTGGTATCGGTAATGCAACTTCCGGCCTCTTTGGCGGTATGGCAGGGTGTGCGATGATCGGACAGTCGGTCATCAACTTTACTTCCGGCGGACTTGGCCGTCTCTCATCATTTACGGCTGCGGTATTGCTTATTATCCTGGTGGTAAGCTTCTCAGATGTGATCGCGGCTATTCCTGTGGCTGTACTTGTCGGGATCATGTTCATGGTGAGTATCGGTACCTTTGAATTCTCTTCCATTAAACGTATCAAACATATGCCAAAAGCCGATGCCTTTGTGCTTGTAGTAGTGACGATCATTACTGTCTTTGAAGATCTTGCGGTTGCGGTGATCGCCGGTATCATCATCTCTGCACTTGTCTTTGCCTGGGAACATGCAAAGATCTTTGCACACACCATGACTGAAGACGGTAAAAAGATCTACGAACTTGACGGTCCTCTTTTCTTCGGATCGGTCACTTCGTTCAATGAGCAGTTCAATGTCGAAGAAGATCCTGAAGAGGTGATCATTGACTTTAAAAAAGCAAGGGTCATGGACTCTTCAGGTGCTGAAGCTATTGATGCACTGACAGAAAAATATAAAAAGGCAGGGAAAAAGCTGACACTCAGACACCTCTCTGAAGACTGTAAGAAAACACTGAAAACAGCCGGTCCTTTCTGTACCTATGAGGAAGATGATCCTACCTATAAAGTGGCTCACGACGTCTAAATTTTTCTTTACACGGCAGAGTTTTACTCTGCCTGCTTCTCTAACCTTTTCTTAAAACAGTACTGGAAAAATCCTATAAAATTATGCTATAGTATAAGAAAAAAGGATGGCCATGTCTTTCAAACCTTTTATCTTTTCTCTCTTAGTATCTATGACACTATTGATCGCCGAACAGAGCTTTGAGCAAAAAGGTGTGGCCGTGGTAACTCAGTTCTCCGGCAAACCAAAAAAACAGTATATTGTGAAACGCAACATCCCCGAAGAGTGTAGAAAAGTACCGATCACAAATGAAATGCTTTGGACAGGTAATTTTGCAAATGAAAAGGTACCTGAGAAGTGTAAATCTACCTATGTGCATACCAAGGGTAAACTGCTTCCCCTTCAACTGTATGATGAACTTGAAACCTATGGTGAACTTGAAGTGTTAAAGTTCCTTAAAAAGATGCAGACAAACAAAGATCTGGTATTAATTGACAGCCGTCTGGAGAAATGGTTTAATTACAGAACGATCCCCGGTGCTGTAAATATGCCTTTTATCTATTTTGAAGATCCGAATCATTATGACTTCCATTTTGAATATGCGTTAAAATATTTGGGAGTGATCATTGAAGAAGATGGTGATTATGATTTTGATGATGCCAAGACACTGGTAATTTTCTGTAATGGACCATGGTGTACCCAGTCTCCTACTATGATCTACGCATTATTGGAGATAGGCTATCCTGCTGAAAATCTAAAGTGGTACCGCGGCGGTATGCAGGATTGGCTGAGTGCAGGTATGACCTCCACACGTGAAGTTGAGTTTAAATAAAGAACATCCAGAAAAGTAAAACTGTAAAAGGCAAAAGTGCCAAGGTATAGACAAGTTTTTGTGTTTTAACGGCTTTATAGATACCCCAGAAGAAAAGTACTATGATGACAATCAGTCCGGAGATGGCAGCATAGGCGGGAAAAACTACTTTCTCTCCCGCAAACAGCATCAGGGTTGTGACAAAAAAAAGTACAAAAAATTTCATCATTTTTCAAGATCCTCTTTGTTGAGTTTATCAACCATTTTAATACTGTCCAGTGCATTTTCAAGTATCTTTTTTGTAGAGGACAGTGGTTTCATTCTTAAATTGGTATCACCTTTTCCAAGACTCTCATCCATCAGTACGGTCATGACCTCTTTTTCCAGTTCTTTAATGATCTCAGAAATCTTCTCTTCTATAAATTCTATATTCATATTATTTAGTATGTCCCGTTAATATCGTTATTTTTGTTTAGGTCTAAAGATCTTTACAACTTCTTCATTGGCTTCCATGTAACTTCCGCCAATAAGATCTACACAATATGGTACTGCAGGAAAAACTGCATCCAGACACTCACGGATAGACTTAGGTTTACCCGGGAGGTTAATGATAAGTGCACCGTTACAGATACCCGCTGTCTGACGTGAAAGAATGGCTGTCGGTACATACTGAAGACTCACTGCCCTCATCTGCTCACCAAAACCCGGAAGCAGTTTCTGACAGACATTTTCTGTGGCTTCAGTAGTAACATCTCTAGGTGCCGGACCTGTTCCACCTGTAGTAACAATGAGATCACAGTTCTCATCACGCGAAAGCTTGATAAGCGTTGTTTCAATGATACTCTGCTCATCAGGAATACATCTGTATTCATACTCACACTCATTGAGCAGATACTCTTTCATCGTATCCATGATCGCTACACCTGAAATATCTTCATAGATCCCCTGGGATGCTCTGTCGCTTGTGGTGACTACACCAATTTTAATTTTATCCATTACTGTTTACCTATTTTTCTAATATGGATGAGATTATAGCCAAATTTCTTTACTATACATTAATGCACGATCTCCAAACGTCCGTCTTTTGCATAGGGAGTCAGGCCTTTGTTATGATCAATATACTCTGCCATAATGGAATAAAATGTCGTGTAGGTATTTTTCATATCCGTACCATATTTTTTAAACCAGAAATATCCGTCACCTTCATGATTGACTATAAAGGAGTTGCTGAGTACAGAGTATGTTCTCTTTTCATCCAGAGGAAGCCATTTTCCGTCTGTATAAACTTCTATATGGTCTACCCTTTTTCCTGCTCTTGTTATTTTCCTATCTTTGATCTGCTGCAACTGCTTGGGCAAAGTAATGCGGTATTTTAAGCCGGAAACCTGCATTAGCCCGCCTTCATCATACTGGGCTGCACTTCGTTCAAGTATCTGTCTAATGTATTTGCCTTTGAGTTTCAGCATATAGGCATAATTTCCAAACTCATCGATCTCTTTCAGCATGGTATCGGTGATGTTGCCTTCGGAATATACCTTGCCTCCTCTGAAAGCACCGGCATTGTTCAGGACGATCTCTACTTTGAATTTTTTTCTCATCAGATCGTTCACCATATCTGCAACCGCTGATTCACTTTTACGCAGTTCTGCAGAGGTTAAATCCCAGGGTGCGTCTGTTTTTCCCAGAA
>CAZCBU010000197.1:0-2580 GCA_964496995.1 uncultured Sulfurovum sp. | reverse complement strand
TTTTCATGTGATGTCCGGCTGCGGTGTTGACAAAGCCAGGAATATCATTGTAAGTATCGGTCGTATGGGTAAACCGAACAAACCCTCTTATAAAATACCGGGTTCACTGCGTACACAGGTAAATTTCAATCTTGACAAATGTGGGAACGGAGAAACTATTTTGGTGGTGGGCGGTGGAGATACCGCAGTGGAATATGCCTGTGAACTTTCCGAAACCAATGATGTTACTTTGAATTACAGACGAGATTCTCTTACAAGACCAAACCCTACCAATCAGGAAATGATCACAAACTATGCGGAAGATGAAGCATTGAGACTGAAGCTGGGTGTGGACATTGAGAGTCTGGAGAGTGAGAGTGGTCAGATCAAAGTCAATTTTTCAGACGGACCGGAACTGTTCGACAGAATCATTTATGCAATTGGAGGAACAACACCGTCCGATTTTTTAAAATGTTGTCTTGTTACCCTTGATGATGCAGGTGAACCGATCTTTGATGAAAATTATGAAACAGAAACTCCGGGGATGTATGTGGCCGGAGATATTGTATTCAATTCGGGCGGAAGTATAGCGATCGCACTCAATCATGGGTATCGTATCGTAACACATATTTTAAGTAAGGAGAAGTAATGGCTAGTGTATTGATCCCTTTGGCAGAAGGTTTTGAAGAAGTGGAAGCAGTAGGTCTGATCGATGTGATGCGTCGCGGTGGTATTGAAGTGCGTATTGCCTATATTGATGAGTCACTGGGTCACGGAAAAGTGGTTATAGGTGCAAACGGTATTGGTGTGAAAGCAGATACTGCCATTAAAAATGTCATTTCTGAAGATTTTGACATGATGGTACTTCCCGGCGGATGGGGAGGAACGTATGCTTTGGCAGAAAATCCCCGTGTTCTTGAACTTTTAAGAGAGTTTAAAGAGAAGAAGGTGGTTGGTGCCATGTGTGCGGCACCTTATGCACTCAAGAAGGCAGGTGTTCTGGGTAATGATTATACCTGTTACCCCGGTGCCAGGGAAGAGATAGACCAGCCCGGATACAGAGATGATAAGAAAGTGGTTATTGATGGAAATGTGATGACCTCACAAGGTCCCGGAACAGCTGTTTGTTTTGGCCTCGCCATTGTCGAAAGACTGGTAGGCAGGGAGAGCATGCAGGCAGTGAAAGAAGGCATGTTGCTGGATTATTGTTAGATCAGTATGAATGAAAGAAAAAATTAAAACTTTACAGAAGAAAATAGAAGAAGACCCAAAACTCAAACAGTTAAGTGACTCTGTGAAACCTAAAAAAGGGTTTTGGGGCATAGTGGGAATAGTCCTTTTTTTCTTTTTACCCGAAGCAATTACCTATATCTGGCAGGATGAGCTTGTCAACTGGGCACATTCACACACGGTTACCGAACCTTTGGCTATGCAGCGCTGGCTCTATGGTGAGCTTGAAGATATGTTTGCCTCAGGGGTCAGCTGGTTTAATCTGGCCATTGGCAGCCTGTTGCTTTTATGGGTATTGAGATCAAAGTGATTTTCAATCTAAATTTACCTAAACTCTGCTATATTAATTTCCTAAATTTTAAAGGTCCATAATGTCTGAAGAACCAAGAAAAACCCCGCAATTCACCCACTTGCATCTGCATACCGAGTATTCACTGCTGGATGGTGCGAACAAGATCAAAGCACTTGCGAAAAAAGTAAAAGAGATGGGCATGACTTCTGTGGCAATGACCGATCACGGGAATATGTTTGGTACGATTGACTTTTACAATACCATGAAAAAAGAGGGTATTAAACCCATTATCGGCATGGAAGCTTATGTACATAATCAGGAAGAGTTGGGAGACAAGTCTGTACGTCAGCGTTTTCATCTCTGTCTGTATGCAAAAAATGAAACGGGGTATAAAAACCTGATGTTTTTAAGTTCTCAGGCATACATTAACGGATTCTACTATTATCCGCGTATCAACTGGGATCTTCTCAAAGAGAATGCAGAAGGACTCATCTGCTCTTCTGCCTGTCTTCAGGGGGAAGTGAACTGGAATCTGAATCTCTCAGAGCGTAACATCAAGTTCGGTGCCAAAGGATATGATGAAGCCAAACGGGTAGCACTTAAATACAAAGAGGTATTTGGTGATGATTTTTATCTGGAAATGATGCGTCATGGTATCGGCGACCAGCACCGCATAGACAAACAGATCATTCAGCTCTCTCAAGAGACGGGCATCAAGATCGTGGCGACTAATGATACACACTATACGGTACAAAAAGATGCACATGCCCATGAGGCATTTATGTGTATTGCAATGAACAAACTCTACGATGATCCCAACCGTCTTCGTCACTCTGTACATGAATTTTATGTGAAATCTCCCCAGCAGATGGCAGAACTTTTTGCAGATATACCGGAAGCACTTGAATCCACGCAGGAGATTGCAGACAAGTGTAACCTTGAGATCAAACTAGGTGACCCGACACCACCGAATTTCAAATTTGCAAGACAGAGAGCAGCGGAGTCAGGTATTGAACTGCCGGAACCTGATGTCGAATATTCTCTTGCCAATGATATTGTACTTTTTGTGGAAGAGTCCA
>CAZCBU010000196.1:0-3507 GCA_964496995.1 uncultured Sulfurovum sp. | reverse complement strand
AACCCTATGATATCTTCGGAGGAAAAAAGTGTCTCCTCTTCCTGGGTAAACCCTCCTTCACAACCGACAACAATGGTTTCAAATGCTGTGTTCGATACAAAACGGCTCTTGGAAAAATTCAGCATTTTACCTTGTGGGTTTTTCAGTAGAAAAGTTTGAAGGTCATCAGACGTTTCAAGCTGCATCATTTCAGATCTTCCAGACTGCTGTGAAGAATTCAAAAGTATCTTTTCTAAACGTTTAAAGTCAAGTTTAAAACTTTTTTGTGAGCGTTTGCAATAGATAAAAGTGATCTTCTCTACACCCATTTCATTGAGGGAAGGAAGCACTTTTTCAATATTTTTGGGGTCAATGACACACCAGCCGATATGCAGGGATCGTTTTGCTTTGACTTCCAGTATTTGACTCTCTTGCAAGTCAAGTATGACAGAGCGTTTATCGATGTGGGCAACGAGGTAAGTATGCAGCAGTCCATCTTCCAGATTGCGCAGATGCAGGATATCTTCTGCTTTGTGTCTACGTACTTTAAAGATGTATCTATGGTCATCCCCGCTCAGTGTAAGTTGAGGCTTTCCTGCCTTTTTATTGTAAAGATAGAGCATGGCCTAGATCGCTAAGATACCTTTGGCCTTAAGCACCATAAGGACTACCATGATCACCACAAGCAGGATCTGAAGTATGGAGATCTTTATAAACCCGCTTTTAAGTACTTTGTGTGTTTCAGGATTTTCCAGTTTTGCTATTTTGACAAGTTTATACTTTTTGATCTCAATAAACATCATTGCCGCCCATATCACAGTCATTAATATTACAGCAAACGAGAAAGGAAGTTCTCCGGTCACCAATGCAATAAGACCGGTAAATGCGATCATCGTAGCGATCCCCTGAAAGACCATCGTGTAGATAAAACTGGCTTTTCTAAACCCCAAAGGTTTCTTTGCGGTCATTTTCGGAATGAACAATCCCGCTACCAAAAATACCAAAAAGATCTTTACCAAAATACTGTGTGTTGCCAACATTTGTTCTACCATAATTATTCCCTAATAATGTAATTTGAATTAAAAGCGGATTATACCCTATTTAGTTATAATCGAAATAATTTTATATAAAAGGCTCACTATGGCTATTCTCATTACCGAAGCACTGGAGATCATTGATCAGAATATCACTGCTGTTTCAGAAGAAGTCATCCCCATTGAGCTGGCACTGGGACGTATTCTGACAGAAGATCATGTTGCTACATTTGACCTTCCAAGATTTGACAATTCCTCCAGAGACGGATTTGCTGTCAAATGTACTGATGCCGGAGAAACAGTCACTGTAAAGCAAGTCATTTATGCCGGTGACAGACCAGAAATGGTACTGCAGGAAAAGTCTGCTATCAGGATCATGACAGGAGCACCCATACCTCAGGGTTGTGAAGCCATCGTTCAATTTGAAGATGTGGCAGAACATGACAATAAGATCACACTGCCTGAAACCATACACGCAAATATGTATATCCGGCCTGCAGGTGAAGATATGAAAAAGGGCAACGTCTATCTTCATAAAGGTACCACTATAACAGCCTATAGTATCACGTTACTTGTCAGCCAGGGTATTACACATGTAAAAGTCTATCGCAAAGTCAAAGTTTCCGTTTTCTCTTCCGGAGATGAACTCCGTTCCCATTATGAGCACATTGAACCACATCAGATCTATAACTCCAATACACCCATGTTCCTCTCCCGTTCAAAAGCCCTGAATTGTGAAGTCTCCCATGTGCATAATATAGAAGATGCTTTGCCTGCACTGGAAGAGGCAATAAAGGCTTCTTTGACTGCAGACATTATCATCACCACGGGAGGAATGAATTTTGGGGACAAGGATTTTACGAAAGAGGCCTTCGGCAATTGCGGGATGGAACTTTTGTTCAACCGGGTTGAGATCAAACCGGGAAGGCCCATTGCCTTTGGAAAGATAGGCCATACCGCGATCATCAATCTTCCGGGAAATCCCCTGGCAGCCATGGTGAATTTTGAAATTTTCATCCGCCCGATCATTCATAAAATGTCAGGGAGCTGCCGATATCATCCCTGTACGATCAGAACAATATTAAAAGAAGATATTCGGTTTAAAAAAGGAGGATACACTGTGACACTGGGACGTTTTGACGGGAAATCATTTATACCCCTGAAGCAGCAAATGGCAGGCATGGTCTCACCTCTGCAGGATGCAGACGCGATGATCATAACTCCACCCGATACTACAGAGATAAAAAAAGGGAATACTGTAAAAATACTCCCGATCTCATGGGAGTTCTTTGGGCTGGAGAAAGAAGACTTTTATAGCGGCTAAAGTCCGGAAATATATTCAGAAACAGATAAAATATCTTCTTCACTTAGGGCAGTGACCTGTCCTTTCATTAAAGTACCCATGCCGGATACATTACGTTTACCTTCTTTATACTCTTTCAGTTTTGTAACCAGATCTCCTGCAGACTGCCCTGCGATCAATTCAGATTTACCCAAAGCTTTGGTTTTGCCGTCTTTACCGTGGCAGCCTGAACATTTTGCATAGACTAAAGCTCCCGCTTCTCCTTCTGATTCAGATACAACAGCTTTTGATAACTCTTCCTTGGCTGCTTCTGTTGTAGCCACTGCTCTTGCTTTAAGCTCATCAGCTGCTTTTTTTGCAGCAGCACCAGCTTCATCTGCTTTTTCTTTTGCTGCTTTGGCCAACTCTTCAGCTACTTTTGTTGTTGCTTCCGCTGCATCGGCCGCTGCTTTTTCAAGATCAGAGGCTGTCTCTTTGGCGACCTCGGTAGTTTTAGCTGTTGCTTCCGCTGCTGCTTTTTTTGTATCATCACCGCACGCAGTGAACAATACTGATGCTGCCACCAATGAAAGTAGTGTGATTTTTGTCATAGCTGTCCTTTTATTATTTTATTTAATTATACTAGATTTTTTTAGGATTTATAATTAAAGTATGATTTAACAGTTTATTCCAAAGATCACTGTCACTCCATTCATTTTTCACCTGCTCTGAAAATAAAATATCTTCCAGCTTGATCTTCCCCATGAGCTCAGAATGCGCATCTTCTTTAAAGCCCTGTGCATACCCGGTCTCTGTCTCATGCACGATAATACTGTGAAGCTTGACCTCTTTTTCTCCATTTTGCATGTCCGTACACGCCAGTACACGTTCCACCATAAGATAGATCACTCTTGCAAACTGCTCTGCGGAAGGTGAAACAGGCAATTCCACCCATCTGTTACTGTACTTTTTCATGGCATCAATATATGTTTTGTCATCCTGAGACCACAGTGTGATCGCATGGTCAAAAGAGTCTATGAGTTCTTTAATGTACAGTTTTGTCAAGCCAAAGTCATAGACCATTTGACCATTGTCAAGATAATTCGACTCAAGCAGTACTTCCACTTTGTAAGAGTGTCCATGGATATTTTCGGAGCATCGTTGTGTAGAACAGTCACGAACGATATGCGCGTTCTCAAATTTAAAAAGTTT
>CAZCBU010000195.1:0-2728 GCA_964496995.1 uncultured Sulfurovum sp. | reverse complement strand
CAGCACGCTTCACTGCTCGCTCGCAACCGTGTCAGCTATGCAGGAAAACCGCTGCAGTACAGACTGGAGAACCCCAGAGCATTCGTCTATACGGGAAGACCCGATGTCAATGTCATCCTGGTCGATGACATCATCACGACCGGTATCACCCTTCAGGAAGCGCAGCGTGTCCTGACGGAGCATGGTGTCAATGTGCTTTTTGCCTTGACGCTGGCAGATGCGGAAGAGTAGAAGATAGCGTCTTTTACCCATAATCTAAAAAATGCATAACGAAACCCCAAATCCCGAAATATGCACATTCGTTATACAATATGAATAAACCCAAAATATGCATTAGGATCAAAAAATAGCATAAAGTGCTTGTGCGGTGGGTGTTTGCAAAGAATTTGAGGTTAACCCTTAGGTTAATCGATGATTGTTTGTAAATACCCACTGTGCAATGACTTATGATAGTTTTGTGACTTCTATTGCATCATTTGGGATAATGAGGTCTGCAGCCGTTACAAACTGTGTCTTGATACGCTTCTGTACCGCCTGGTAGGCAAGGGCTATGGCAAGGTGTGTCTTTCCAACACCGGACTGCCCAAGCAATATGATGTTCTCATTGCGTTTCACAATCCAATTAACCTGCATCTGTCTCCTTCTAAAATCAATAGAAAAAGACTCTAACAGATTCCTCTATTTTTTAGCTTGATTCCGGTTGTAAAAATTACTCTCTTGGTAGCTTTCTATACTACCTATTTTAGCACCGCGGGCGATATTTTAAGTATAGCGTTTTAAAGATCAGGAAAAAACTATTTGTTTTCCCTGTCTAGCTTGTTAAGAAGCTCAAGCCCTTTTTTTCTATCTCCCTTAGCTGCCATAGTATCAAAACGGGTTTTGGCATCGTATTGTGTAAGTGCGATCGTGGCAAATTCGTCAAAGAGTTTGTTAAGGGATATTTTTTTGCTTTTTGCATAGTTTTTCAAGCGTTCATATTTTGTATCTGGGATTCTCAGTGTCAATGTACTCATATCTTTATCCTTTTCAAAAATTCTTTTGGTGTCAATACTTTAAAATCAAATGTAAGTTCACCTGACTTTAGATCTTTACTGTTATCGGTGATGATTATCTGACTATTGCTTGCTACAGCTAATTCTATCAAAAAATCATCCTCTTTGTCGTTAAGATTAGGCCTCCAAAGATAGAAGATCTCATTCCATTTGCATGTCGATAAAAAAGCTTGAAATAATTCAGTCTGCTCATCAAGAGTGAGAGCACATTGTTTCTGTATATGTTTACGACTCATGACGGTTTCATACTCAAGAAAGAGTGAGGTGCTTATCTGCGGAGAGATCTTCTCGTTGAGCGCCAATCTGATGATATCACGACCTGTACCCTCTTTGCTGATAAGTGCTGAAATCCATACATTTGTATCTATGACAACATTCATAAATTATGATAGCATATATGATGTTAAAAGAATATGATCTACAAAAATATAATAGGATGAAAATAACCAAGGTGCAGGTCGTAATCGTCGATTACGACACCACTAACCGGACAAAAGATACACTATAAGATAATGGGAGGAAACACCATATGCCCTACAAACACAACTACGACACCATCCTCACCCGACTGACCGTCATCCTCTCCCGTCTCAATGACGGAGAGGCACTCTCCGTAACAGAACTTCAATGTCAGTGAGCGTACCATCCTAAGAGATTTCAATGAACTATTGTGAACTCGATACTTTGGCTATGGTAAAAGTACTTGAGAAATTGAAAGATGCAGTGAATACATAATGATAAGAAAAACCTTGCCCTGTGGTGTGTGACGGGGTTCATTGACCTTGTCTATTTTGATGAAGCGAGAAATGGCTGGGTGATCGTAGATTTCAAGACTGGAGAGCAAACCGCAGAGAAGGAAGAGGCTTACCAAAAGCAGCTTGACTTTTATGCGGGTGTGATGGAACGAAGTGGGGTTGATGTGGTGGAGATTCGATTGTTGTGGGTGTGATCTATGATTTAGTTAAAATAGTATTTTTCGTGTTATAATGCGAATAAATAGATAAAAGTTGGTACTATAGTATGGAAAAGGTAATATTATCCCAAAACAGACACTGGAACAAGCCCTATGAAGATCTCTATGAGAGAGATGTGTTTGAAGATCTGGTGAAGCGACTGAATGTAAAGCATATACAGGTATTACAAGGGATCAGAAGAAGCGGTAAATCCACACTCTTCAAACTCCTCATAAACCATCTCTCTCAGAAGATAGATCCACAAGAGATACTCTATGTGAATCTGGATGATCCGTTCTTCATTCCTTATTCGGATGATGCTACTAAACTGCATGATGTCATACAGACTGCACAAAAGCTCACACAAAAGAAAATAACCTATCTGTTTTTGGATGAAGTACAGGCAATCAATGGATGGGAAAGATATGTCAAAAGTGTTTATGACAGTGAAGTGTTTCAAAAGATCTTCATTACCGGTTCGAACTCGTCACTTTTGAATGGTGAATTGGCAACATTACTGACGGGTCGGTATTTGTCTACCAAAGTCTATCCACTCTCCTTGAAAGAGATATTGAAGATCAATGGTATCACAAGTTATATGCAGGTTGTAGAGCAGTTGCCAAAGGTATTGAGCCTTGTGGACAGTATGATCAAGTACGGTTCTTTTGTAGAGATCTATGAGAGTGAAGTGGAGTTTAAAAGAGAGATACTCAGCAGTTACTA
>CAZCBU010000194.1:0-9074 GCA_964496995.1 uncultured Sulfurovum sp. | reverse complement strand
GGCATTTTATGATAAAATATACCCATACGGAATGCTCATACTTGTAGCGGTACTCTTTACACCGCTTTCAGATTACCTGTTCCAGCCTGTTTCATGGATCGTGAAATGGTTACTATAACTTATAAGAAGGAAATATAAATGTCTAAAAAATTCTATATTGCAACTGATCACGCAGGATACGCGGTCAAAGCCTACATCAAAGAGATCGTCACAGATCTTGGCCATGAGATCATCGATCTTGGCCCTGATTCTGCAGACAGAGTGGATTATCCGGATTTTGCAAAAAAATGTGCACTGGCAGTCCTTGCGGATGAAGGCAGTTTCGGTATTCTGGTCTGTGGAACAGGGATCGGTATCTCCATTTCTGCCAACAAGATACAGGGTATCAGAGCCGCCCTCTGCCATGACCACTACACAGCAAAACTCACCAGACAACACAACGATGCGAACATCCTGTGTTTTGGTGAACGTGTGGTAGGCAAAGGGGTCATAGAAGACATGATAGAAGTCTTCGCAAACACTGAATTCGAAGGTGGCAGGCATGCAGGACGTGTAGCCAAAATTGAAGAAGGCTGTACTTTCGGAGCAGACCTAGGCTAAAAAATAAAGTGGTGGGCAATTGCCCACCCTACGCGACATCAATCACGCAAAGCGTGCCTTGTTGTAGCGAACGCCCAATAATTATAAAAGGAAATCAAAAAGAAATGAGCAACCTTACTCCTAAAGAAAAAGAAATCATACTAGGCAGCATCCGAGACATCCCGGATTTCCCAAAACCCGGCATCATCTTCAAAGACATCACCACCCTGCTCGGAAACCCAAAAGCATTCAGCACACTTATGGAACATTTGACAAACCGTTACCTCGAGTATGAACTTGACTATATCGCCGGGATCGATGCAAGAGGTTTCATATTTGGTTCCGTACTGGCAGACAGACTGGGTATCGGGTTTGTCCCGGTCAGAAAAAAAGGTAAACTGCCTTACACGACCGTAGCAGAGAAATACTCTTTGGAATACGGATTTGACGAAGTGGAGATACACATTGATGCATTTGGCAAAGATGGATTATGTCATACCGGTGCACCCTCAAAAGTATTGCTCATAGATGATCTCATTGCTACAGGGGGAACAGCCAAAGCAGCAGCAAACCTCATAGACAAAGTCGGTGCACACTGTGTAGAAGCCTGCTTTATTTTGGAGCTTGGCTTCCTGAATGGTAAAGAAGGTATCAAAGCCCCTGTCTATTCTGTGATAGAGATAGACTAATGTCTGACATCGCGTTCACTTCTGAAGAGAAAGCCATACTTGTTCACAAGATACAGAATTATTTTACAAATGAACTTTCAGAAGAGATCGGCCAATTCGATGCTGAATTCCTACTTGACTTTTTTAACAAAGAGATAGGAAACTACCATTACAATAAAGGTTTGCAGGATGCCCGTACACTCATAGAAGAGAATTCACAAAATATTGTACAGGCTTTTTATGAGATGGAAAAGGTGACTGAATTCATCAAGTAGCTACTGCAGCATACAGGTCCGAACCAAACTTTTTTGCCAATTCAGGATTGGTCCTGTCCCAATTTTCAAATTTCTTTTTCAATACCTTCGTATAAAAATTATCCAGAAGTTTTCTGTCTTTATCACTTAGTTTTTCAATGGTCATTCTACCGCCAAAATACTTGTTTATTTTAGGTTTTATCTGCAATGGTTTGTGAAATTTTTCAAAATATCCGGCTATTCTGAGCTTTCCGGCTTCATCCTCACCTGTTGTCCCGCACACGATAAATGAAGCAATGATCCTGGACTGCATCATTTCAGTATGGTCAGAAAGCAGTTTTATTAAACGTGGATGTGCACCATCGATCCAAATACCAGACCCTATAATGAACTTGTCATAGTGATGTAATGTTTCATCAAAGTCGATCTCTTCAATATTATGCACATCGACGTTTTCACTGATCCCCTTGGTGATCCACATCGCTGTATCTTTTGTTGCACCGTATCTTGTACCGTAAAGAAGTGCTACCTTCTCTGATTTTCCCTCTACCAAGGGTTTAAGGCTTTCACCAAAACTGTAGGCAGATACTGAAACTAATGTGATCCCGATACCAAGCAAAAAATTTCTTCTATCCATTCTTCATCCTTCTTATTTTTTATTTTAACATAAGGGTTCCTCTAAAACCTTGATGACATGGTCAGGACTTGGAGAAAAAAACAAAATTTAAAAGCCATATTGCAATTTAAAGGCTATAATAATGTCATAATACAAAGGAGAAGCCATGAGCGTTTATCTGTTCTTTTCACTCTTTTTACTCTTCTTCTTTTCCCTGCACTACCTTTTTTACACAAGGGTCGTCAGAAAACTTTTAGTGACCCGGAATATCAGAAATATTTTGACACTCTTTCTTACACTGAACTTTATTTTCAATCTATTGTATGTTGTAGGCAGATATACGGATGCCATCAGCAATACCCTCTACTATCTTTTCTCTCTTTCCATCGGGATCTCGTTTGTTCTGCTGCTCTACCTTGTGATCCATGAGATACTGCATATTTTCCATAAAACCCTGAAAAATGTTGATATTTCAAAAAGAGAGTTCATCAAAAAGAGTGGTGACGGTTTGCTTCTGGCCCTTTCAACCTCTTACGTCTCAGCAGGTGCCTACGAAGGAAGTAAAGAACCTGTAGTGAATGTGATAAAACTCGGTACATTCGATTTTTCTATTGTACAGATCTCCGATCTTCATATAGGCGGTCTGATAGACAAAGCATTTGTGAAAGCATCGGTAGACAAGATCAATGCACTTAAACCCGATATTGTCTGTATCACCGGCGATCTTATCGATACTTCTTTAGACTATATAGAAGAAGCTGTACGGGAACTGGACAATATTCAGGCGAAACACGGTGTCTATTATATTTTAGGTAATCATGAATATTTTCATGATCCTCAAAAGATCATCGACTACATACAGACAAGTCACTTGACACTCCTCCTTAATGAACATATTTCCATTGATGCCCTCCAAGTCAATATTGTGGGGGTCAGCGATCTCATAGGCTACAGGATGAAAATGTTCGAGCCCGATATCCACAAAGCCTTCAAAGGCATAGATCCGACATATAAAACCATTCTCCTGGCCCATCAGCCAAAGTACATAGAAGAGCTTGGGCCCTACAGACCCGAACTCATTTTAAGCGGTCATACCCATGGCGGACAGATCTGGCCTTTTGAATACCTGATCAAACTGCAGCAGCCTTATGTCAAAGGCCTGCATACACTGGCGAACGGATCTAAAATTTATATCAACTCCGGCATTGGCTTTTGGGGTCCGCCTATGAGACTGGATTCTCAGGCAGAGATCACCTACATCGTTTAAAGCGGTAATAACCTCCCATACGCTATAATCCAAACACTTTTACAGAAGAGAAAAATATGAATTTACATAAAGAAATATACATTCCGAAACCAAGTCCGCACGATCCGGATGATCTGGGACATTTTGGAAATATTGAAAATGGTCAGGTAGGCTACGGCGGACGTTTTGTGCCCGAAACACTGATGCCTGCACTTGAGCAGCTCAGACTGGACTATGAAGCAGTCCGTTTTGACAAAGATTTCTGGTCTGAAGTGGATCACTACTACAAGAACTATGTGGGCCGCCCTTCTGCGCTCTACTTTGCAGAAAATCTCTCCAGAGAACTGGATGCAAAAATCTACCTCAAGCGTGAAGACCTGAACCATACCGGTGCACACAAGATCAACCACTGTGTAGCGCAGGCTGTACTTGCAAAGCGCCTTGGGAAAAAGAAGATCATTGCAGAGACAGGTGCAGGTCAGCATGGTGTAGCAACAGCAACGGTTGCAGCACTTTTTGGTCTGGAGTGTGAAGTTTTCATGGGTGCCAAAGATGTGGCGCGACAGGAACTGAACGTTTTCAGAATGAAACTGCTTGGTGCGAAGGTCCATGCGGTTGAAAGCGGAAGTAAAACACTCAAAGATGCCATGAACGATGCCATCCGTCACTGGGTGACACATGCAAGAGATACCTACTACCTTATCGGCACCGTTGCCGGTCCACACCCCTACCCTATGATGGTCAGAGATATTCAATCCATTATCGGATGGGAAGCCAAAGCCCAGCTTGATGTTGTAGAGGGCTATCTGCCGGACAAGGTCATTGCCTGTATCGGTGGGGGTTCAAATGCCCTTGGTATCTTTAACCACTTCCTTGGAGATGAGAGCGTAGAGTGCATCGGTATCGAAGCCGGAGGAGAGGGTCTTGACTGCAAACACGGCTGTTCTCTGGAAAAAGGAAGCCCAGGTGTCCTTCACGGACAACTCTCTTACCTGCTTCAGGATGAAGACGGCCAGGTTCAGGAGGCCCACTCTATCTCAGCAGGACTGGACTACCCCGGCATAGGACCGGAACATGCCTATCTGAAAGATGAAAATATCGTTACTTACGATCATATCACCGATGATGAAGCCATGGAAGCTTTTGTATGGCTTTCACAGGCTGAGGGGATCATTCCTGCATTTGAAAGTTCCCATGCGATCGCTTACCTCAAAAAGATGCAGCCTGAAGATGTCAAAGGAAAAACGATCCTGCTGAACCTCTCCGGGCGCGGTGACAAAGATATGATACAGGCCCAGGATATTCTCTCTGAACAATTCCAATAAACAGCGGTCGTTCAGCGACCCTGTCCTTTTTAAATATCCCCTAACATTTCAAATCCTTTTTTAAACATAAAATATATGATATACTTATAATTATTCTTTCATAAAGATAAAAGGAGTATCTAATGAAAACCCTTCTCCTCTCACTGCTGCTTATTGGTAATTTAATGGCTATCACCGCCAAAGATGCCGCTTGGTCCCTTGACGCACAAACCGATCTTCACAAAGCTTTGAAACAGGCAAAACATGAAAAGAAAAATATGATACTGCTTCTGGTCGTTAAAGACGGATGCGAATGGTGTGAAAAAATGGTACATGAAACCATGCAGAACCGTGATGTAAAAGATGCTCTTTCCGATGCAATCGTCGTAATAATCGATAGGAAGAGTGACCTTGCAAAAAAATACAGAACAACACTGACACCTTCCGTATTTTTTATAGATACAAAAACAGGAAAGAGCGTTTATACACAGGTCGGCTATGAAAAAGCGGGCAGTTTTCTGATCAGTATCATCAGTGCCAAAGATAAAATAGAGCAGGAGTGAAGATCTTAAAACCAAAAAGTGTATTCCTTTACCTTTTTTTGATATACTCCCTCTAATTAAAACAGTTAAAGGCAAATCATGAATTTCAATATTACAACTACCCCGCTCAAGGATCTGAAAGCAGCTCTTGAGATCATCATAGTTATTGACGGGAACTTTAAACACAAATTTATACAAGATAAAAAACTTTTAAAGAAAGCCGGATTTAAGGGCGGTCAGGATGAAGTCTGTCTTCTTTTGGAGAAGAACAGACTTTATGTAGGATCTGAAACACTCAAAGGTGTAGGGGTACGTTCAGCTGTAGCTACTGCGATCCGTTCACTGCTGGGTAAAAAATACAAAACGATCAAGATAGCCACCTATTTGAGTCACCCAAGATGTACAGCCTCACTTCGTGCTACTGTAGAGGGAATCGTCCTTGGAAGCTATACATTCACCCAATATAAAAGCAAGAGAACCAAGTCCAGGATCAAAGAGGTACAGATCTCAACAGAAGGATATGCAGACAACTATGAAGTAAGTCTTGAAGCGATGGCCAGAGCAGTTCATAATGGCGAGATCTCTGCCAACGCAACCAACTTTACCAGAGATATTGTCAATACAACTCCGGATGACTGTTATCCTGAGATCATGGCAAACATTGCTGAAGACCTTGCAGAGAACTCCTCTTTAAAATGTAAAGTACTCAAACCAAAAAAACTTAGAAAAGAGAAGATGGAAACACTGCTTGCTGTCGCACGGGCAAGCCGTCATAAACCAAGAGTGATCCACCTGGCACACAAACCTAAAAATGCGAAAGCTGTGGTGACTCTGGTCGGGAAAGGCTTGACCTATGATTCAGGCGGACTCAGTCTTAAACCGGCTGATTATATGGTAACGATGAAATCTGACAAGAGCGGCGGTTCAGCTGTTCTGGGGATCATGAAAGCGATCTCGGAAATGGATCTGCCCATTGAAGTACACGGATTTGTCGGTGCCGTTGAGAACATGATCGGTGGAGATGCCTATAAACCGGATGATGTACTCACCGCAAAGAACGGAAAAACCATTGAGATCAGAAATACCGATGCAGAAGGCCGTTTGGTACTTGCAGATACACTCTGCTATGCCCAACAGGAGGTCAAAGCAGATTACCTTTTTGACTTCGCAACGCTGACCGGCGCCTGTGTTGTAGGTGTGGGCCATTATACTTCCGGTGTCATGGGAAATGCAGATGAGCCAAAAGATCTTGTGGTCAAGCTGGCTGCGCAGGCAGGTGAACTCGCTACAAAGCTTGATTTTAACAGACACTTGAAAAAAACCATTAAAAGCGAGATCGCGGATGTTTGTAATATTTCTAACACACGTTACGGCGGTGCCATCACAGCAGGTCAGTTTCTCTCGGAATTCATTGACGAAGACCACAAGGACAAATGGGCACACATTGATATTGCCGGACCTGCATTCGTTGAACATGCCTGGGCAGAGAACCCTCACGGTGCTTCAGGTGCCGGTGTCAGAATGATGATCAGACTTATCGAAAAACTGGCACGTACGGTCAAGCCACACTAAGAAAGTTTGTAATAAAGGTGGATCATTTTGGAACAGAGAATAAATACAGCAGTGATGCACACGGACGAGGTACCCTTCAAAAACATGCCGTATTCCAAAACTGCAGAACTGCCGTATACTTCAAATGAAGATTTTGAAGAGAGTGAAAATATCCATGCCGGTGATTTTATTCACTTCAAGGGTTCCCACATTCTCTTTGTCGAAGACAATGTGATCAACCAGAAGATCCTGCAGAGTATTTTAAAAAAATCCGGCATAGGTATCACGATCGCCAATCACGGAGAAGAGGCATTGGCTATTCTTTCAAACCAGGAAAGGCCTATTGACCTTATACTGATGGATATCGCCATGCCTGTGATGGATGGCTATGAGACCACCAGACAGATACGGAAAGACCCGACTTTCGACAGTATTCCTATCGTGACCTTTACCGCTTTCACCCAAGGCAGAGAGATAAAAAAAATGTTTGATATCGGTGCAAATTCCCATATTACAAAACCTCTGAATATAGGACAGCTCTATACTGTTTTTTCAACCTATCTTCCTACTGAACAGAGAGCTGTCTCTTTTCTTGAAGAGTTAAAGATAAACGGTTTGGATATCATACACGGTATTACGCTGGCCAATAATGATGAAAATCTCTATAAAGACTCTCTGTTTGACTTTGTGCTGCACTATAAAGAGACCATACACAGTATGCCGAAATGGATCGACAACGGCAATGCAAAACGTATCATGACCACCTGCTCACAAATGGGTATAGCACTGAACCATATCGGTGCTTATGAGCTGGAAGACCTGGTCTTCAGAATGAAGAAGATCTATCTCTATAAGACAGAACACCGTATTGAAGAGTTCAGAGAACAGTTTCCTCTGAAACTCGATAAACTTGTTCAGAATATTGAGAGATATCTCTCTGCTGCATAAGGTCATATTTTCCGGCTCAACCCCTCTTCACTAAAATTTAGATAAAATCGCGTCAATATATTATCAAAGGAAATACCATGGGACTAGGCATTGGACTTGTCGGACTACCAAACGTAGGAAAATCAACCACTTTTAACGCACTTACAAAGGCGCAGAATGCAGAGAGTGCAAACTATCCTTTCTGTACCATTGAACCAAACAAAGCTGTTGTACCGGTTCCGGATAAAAGACTGGACGAACTTGCAAAGATCGTCAATCCTGAAAAGATCCAGTATTCAACACTTGATTTTGTAGATATCGCAGGGCTCGTTGCAGGGGCAAGCAAAGGTGAGGGTCTTGGGAACAAGTTTCTTGGGAATATCCGTGAAACCGAAGTGATCCTGCATATTGTAAGATGTTTCGAAGATCCAAATGTTGTCCATACAGAAGGTTCCATTGATCCTATCCGTGATGTTGAGATCATTGAGCAGGAGCTATTGTTTGCAGATATCGATGCTGTGCTTAAACGTATTGACATGCTGAAGAAAAAAGCCAAAGGAAATGACAAAGATGCCAAAGAGCAGCTTGCCGTTGCTGAAGCACTTTTAACACATATAGAAGACGGTGCACCGGTATCGACATTTGAAGACATAGAGAGTGACGGTTTTCTGGCACTGAACAAAGATCTGCGCCTGCTTACTTCCAAACCTATTATTTATGGGGCCAATGTTGATGAAGACGGACTTTCAGAAGACAGTGAATTCGTACAGAAACTTAAAGCCTATGCAGATGAAAGAGGTTCCGAAGTCATCAAACTCTGTGCAAAAGTAGAAGAAGATATGGTGGACTTTGATGATGACGAACGTGAAGAGATGCTGACGGACCTGGGTGTTGAAGAGTCAGGACTTGAGCAGATCATCCATAAAGGCTTTGACAAGCTTGGTCTTATGTCTTATTTTACGGCAGGGGTCAAAGAAGTACGTGCCTGGACCATCCGTAAGAATACCACTGCACCAAAAGCAGCAGCGGTCATTCACAATGACTTTGAAAAAGGATTTATACGTGCAGAGGTCATCTCTTATGAGGACTTTATTGAGTTTGGCGGGGAAACCGGTGCAAAAGAAGCAGGAAAGAACAGACTGGAAGGTAAAGAGTACATCGTCCAGGATGGCGATGTGATGCACTTTAGATTTAACGTGTAGGGTGCGTTTCCCAACGCACCTTTTATTAGGCCTTACGGCAAAAATTTATTTTATGCAAATTATATTATGTGGTGCGTTGGGAAACGCACCCTACGAAGGACTTTTATGAAGAAAATACTATTAATTGCTCTGCTTTCACTTGCTATTACAGGATGTAAAAATAAAAAAGGTGCTTTTCTTGAAAC
>CAZCBU010000193.1:0-3060 GCA_964496995.1 uncultured Sulfurovum sp. | reverse complement strand
TGCATATAGAAAAAGGGCAAACCGTGGTTGCAATATGTAAATCATCTGCTGTCTTTGTCACTCCGGGGTCTGAGGCCAAAGAGAGTGAAAACAGTTTAAACGGGATTGTGAGTCAAATGGACAGAGATGAAGAGAATGTGAAAGTCACTGTAGATATAGGACATCATGACAAGATCATATCTGTCATGTCCATAGACAGATATGAGGACATGGAACTGAATCTCGGAGATCCTGTAATAGTAATGCTCAAAGCACATGATATTATGTTGGGAAAATAGAATGAAGAAGATGATAATTATATGGTTTTTGCTATGTAGTTCGTTATTTGCCGGCACTATCACTATTGCTGTAGCGGCAAATGTGAGCTATGCGATAGATGATCTGAAAAAAGCTTTTAATGAACTGCATCCTGAAATAAAAGTAAAAACGATCCTTGGCAGCAGTGGAAAACTCACAGCACAGATAAAACACGGTGCACCGTATCAACTGATTATGTCTGCCAATATGCAATACCCCGAAGCACTCTATGCAGAAAAGATCGCAGTGAGTGAACCGAAAGTATATGCAGAAGGTACTTTGGCACTTTTTTCTGTGAAAAACCATGATTTCTCAAAAGGACTGGATCTTTTAACGGAAAGGGATATTCAGAAGATAGCTGTAGCCAATCCCAAAACAGCGCCTTATGGTATTGCTGCGGATGAAGCTTTAAAAAATGCCGGTCTGTATGAGGATATAAAAAACAAATTCATCTTTGGAGAATCCATCTCTCAAACGGTCTCTTATTCTGTGACAGCTGCTGACATCGGAATTATTGCAACATCTTCACTTTACAGCAGACAGATGCAAAAATATAAGAAGAATGTGCATTGGAAAGAGATAGATCCTACACTTTATACAGCAATCAAACAGGGGATCGTCATATTGAAAAATGCAGGGGCAAACCCAGAAGTTAAAGCATTTTATGATTTCATATTAAGTGCGGATGCACAAAAGATCTTGCATCAGTTCGGGTACCGTATCCCATGAGCCAGCTTGTTGCCACTATAGCATCTATTGAGAGTGTAGAAAGTTTAAATATCGTCAATTTTGTCTGTGCCGGTCAAACACTGAAAATGGTCTCTTTGGAATTAAATGAAACGGTGCAAAAAGGGAAAAATGTAACACTGGCATGCAAGCCTACCTCGGTAGCAATAGCAAAACCGGTGAGGGGGGCAGAAGATCTTTCTGCCATACTCTCTTATGCAAATCAGATCAAGGTGAGGATCGTTTCACTTCAGGTAGGCCAATTACTCTGCAGCGCTGTGCTCTCTTTTGGAGATTTTACACTGGAGTCTATATTGAGTACGGATGCCGTGGAGAGATTGCAACTTTGTGAAGGGGATGAGGTTATTGCACTCATCAAAGCCAATGAACTTTCTATTCTTGAGGTGTTGGATGATTGAAACTTTGAAAACACTGGAATTTACGCCGTTCATACTCTCGTTCAAACTGGCTTTGCTGACAACAATGATACTTTTTGTGATCGCACTTCCTCTCTCCTGGTATCTTTCACAGACAAGGTCAAAAATGAAACCTGTGTTGGAGGCGATCACGGCACTGCCTATTGTACTGCCGCCTTCCGTTCTGGGTTTCTATATTCTCTGGGCTTTGTCTCAGAATTCACCGCTGGGGGCTTTTTTTGAAGAGACTTTCGGTGTGCAGCTTGCTTTTTCTTTTGCAGGACTAGTGGTGGCAAGCTGCTTCTACTCTTTGCCATTCATGGTACAGCCTCTGCAGGGCGGATTTGAATCGCTCAACAGACATATGCTGGAAGCCTCATATATGTCGGGAAAAAGCAAGGTCACGACCCTGTTCAAAGTGGCACTTCCGAACATGAAACCGGCACTTTTGACCGCACTCATTATCACGTTCGCGCATACGGTCGGTGAATTCGGTGTGGTGCTGATGGTGGGGGGAAGTATCCCGGGTGAGACAAAAGTGGCTTCGGTTGCCATTTATGAAATGGTGGAGATCATGGATTACACCTCTGCGCATATCTACAGTCTGATCATGCTGATCATTTCGTTTATGGTGCTGCTTTCGGTCTATCTCTTTAATCATCGGCAAAATAGAAAATTCGGACCCTTTGTATGATAAAGATCACTATAGAAAAAAAACTGCATGGTGCCAATGGAGAGATGGATCTGAATGTGGATCTTGAGATCCAAAAAGGAGAATTCCTTGCACTTTCCGGGAAGAGCGGAAGTGGGAAAACTACACTACTTCGAATCCTTGCAGGATTGGAGTCTGCCAAGGGGAGTATTGAGGTCGGGGGTGAAAAATGGCTCAGTAGCAAAGGTTCACTGCCACCGCAAAAACGGCAAATAGGGTATGTTTTCCAGGATTATGCACTTTTCCCCAATATGACGGTAGAAGAGAATTTACTGTTTGTGCATGCCGATAAAAAATTGGCAGAACATTTGCTTCAGATCACAGAACTGTCCGATATGAAAGAGCGTTTACCGAACACTTTAAGTGGCGGACAGCAACAACGTGTCTCTCTCTGTCGCGCAATGATGCACAGACCCAAATTGCTCTTGATGGATGAACCTCTTGCTGCCCTTGACCCGGAAATGCGGATAATCCTGCAGAACGAAATACTGCGTCTGCATAAAGAGTTCGGTACAACGACCATCATGGTCAGTCATGACCCCAGTGAAATATACCGATTGGCTTCACGTGTCGTGGTCCTGGAAAATGGGAAATTCGTGAATGACGGTGATCCCAAAGAGATACTGCTGAAAACACAGGGATCTCAGAAATTTTCTTTTGAGGGAGAATTGCTTGACATCAGTAAAGTGGATGTGATCTATGTGGCGATCGTCTCCATCGGTCAGCAGCTTGTTGAAGTGGTGGTAAGTTCGGAGGAAGCCCAAAATCTCACCATTGGCCAGAAGGTTACGGTAAGTACCAAAGCGTTTGCACCGATGATCGTATAGGTTTGGCATTGCACACCCTACGCGTTCAGGCTGTCTATAAGTTGTGCAGCTGTCCCCGCTTTTCCACTTTTAGGCTGATAAA
>CAZCBU010000192.1:0-3480 GCA_964496995.1 uncultured Sulfurovum sp. | reverse complement strand
TCAAGTGTTAGTTTTTTCATCACAGACTCCTCACTTCATACATTATAAAAAAATGTATGGGGAAAAGTTGTGTAGCGTGTTTTATTGTACCTCTACATAGATCTAATATCTGTTAGAACTGACAGATCTATACATTATGTCCTAGTCATTTTTGTTTATACTTCAAGCGCTTTCTTCTTCCCTCCAACAAGCCAATATGCAAGGGCGAGACCAACGATCACTATAGCAATGATCAGTAGTTCCAGTCCTTTTTCAGTAGAGAGTGAATAGATAAGTATTTTTCGAATGAGTGCAGCCATGGCAAGCATGATGAATGCCCCTATAGCAAAGCCTTTGCCCTGAAGATGATTGATCTCTTCATGTATGAGTTCTATGGCTGCCCACAATACCAGCAGTGAACCGAGTACGGTCAAGATACCTTTTTCTATACCGATATCTGAGAAAAAGAGTAGATAAATGTCATAGACAAACAAGCCCACAGCAAAGAATGCAACAAGTGCCAGTGCTCCGGCAAGGAAGTAGTTAATGTACGAGTTAAACTTTTTTAAGCCGGTTAAAATCCCTTTTTCTATTTTGGAGAGAGAAAGAAACTTACCGAGTTCTTCTTCTCTGTAGGAACTGGTGAGTGAGTCAAGATTCATATCTATCATTTTCTCTACTGCTTTTATCTCTTTGACATGATGTTCTTTGTCTCTAAAATTTTCTTCTATACTGGAAAGTATAAAGGTTCGTACAAAAGTAAATGCAGAGTTGACATAGTGTGTCGGCAGACCTATGCGGACGTGTATCTCTCCTATTTTATAGAGGTAGAGAAAGTACGGCAGGTCATACTGACCACAAAAAAGGTTGATGAACCACTCTTTTATTTTTTGACGGTGATATTCAATGATCTGTTTGTTTTTAAGAAATTGTGCTGTTTTACCAAAACCCCAGATATAATCGTAAAACTCATCTACAAACCTGTCTGCAAGTTCTGTCATTCGCGGCTGCAATTCTTTGAGAAGCATCGCCTCTTCTTCTGTAAACTTATAGTGTTCTTTGAGTGTTTGATAGTCAAGCATTTTATTTCCTTAGATTACTGTATTATATCTCAATTTAGTAGCAGACAAATAGAAATTTTTGATCCTTTTCATTATTTTTTTCTTTTAAAAATAACTCAGCCACCAGTCATCACGTCGGCTTTTAAGATCTCCAAACCATTTAGACGGGTAGTAAAGTAGCCATAACACCAAGATCCAGCCCAGATAGGTTGGTAACAATTGATAGTGATATTGTGTCCAGTCATTTGGACCCTCATGTACTGGTGCACCAAAGAGCCAATCTGCATTTCCAAAATTATAATACGCAACAATGACACCAAAAATATGGAGTATAGGTATATGCAAGATGTAAAAGAAGAATGGTACTTTCCCATAAACCTGAAGAATGTTAGATATCTTTCCCAGTGGTCTGTCAAAAGCATACATAAGCAACATAGCCAATCCCAGCATAAAACAGAGGTAGATTAAAGAAGGTGGATACTTGGTTACATTTAAAAAACTCATTATGGTCATACTGAATGAATTGTAGATATCAAAAGGGATTGATTCACCATAGAGATTGCTAATGCGTAGAAAGGTGCCAAGGGTCAAAAGTGTGAGACCAAGAGATAAAAAGATCTTCTTGCGTCTTTCTTGCTCAAATCCGACCACCGGACCAAAAAGATATCCTGCTGCCATGACACCTATCCATGGTATGAAAGGGTACACAACACGAATTTCTACACCAAAGAGAGTGATCATGCCAGGCTCATGAAGCAGATGCCAAACCCATCCGAAGGAACCAAGGTTCTCAGCCTGAACAGCATCAAAAGCATTGTGTCCAAATATAAGCAACATGGCAATGACAGCTATGGCATATTTGGGTAAATAGACAAGAAATGAAAAACATATCATCGATACACCGATGGCAAAAAGTACAGCAACTTTAGGATGTGCAAAGAAGTCCGGCGAGAAGGTCCAGAAAAAACCTACAAAAGTGAGTTCTAGAAAAATAAGCCAAAGTCCCCGTGAATATGCCAAGAATGCAAGCTCTTTTTTTGTTCTTCGACGAGAAGCAAAGTAAAGACCTATACCTGCAAGAAACATAAATGTAGGTGCTGCAAAGTGGGTGATCCACCGGGTAAGAAATATATCCAGTGTTGTTAAATCTATATTGAGCGGTTTACTGAAAACCTGTCCCAATGCAAGAAAATCACGGGAATGATCCAATGCCATAATGACCATGGTCAGTCCGCGTAAAACATCTAATGCTTCAAAACGCTTTTTTTTAGCAATAGTTGTACTCATATTTACTCCTTACTTTTAAACCTCTGTATTAATTTTGTGAAAGTATAGTTTTTAATGTGTATGTACCGCCTGCTTCTACCGTTATTTCCTCATGTAAAGTATTGGCACTCTCTATACAAAGCATAGTTCTGTAATCACTGAGGTCAGAAAAGTTATTTCTAAAATCCTTACCCGGGTTCCAAACCACAACGGTATTTGAGCCAACAGTCTCTACCTCTATATCTTCAACACAGAGAGGTTTGGAGACATTTTCATAGATCCTGTCAACCTCGGAGTCAAAACAGAGCTTTCCTTTTTGCAGGTTATTGTAGGTATCGGTCAGTTTATCATAATACTTTGTCTGGTCTAAACCTTCAACACAGACAGTTGAAATATCCTGGATCAAAAGGTAAGTATGCAAAGCCTGTGTGATCACAAAAGGCTCTGAACCTCTGTTTTTGGTGATGAGTGAAAGTTCAAGTCTGTCTGACATGATGATCTCAAGCTGCAACTCAAACAGATGGGGCCAGAGTTTTAAAGTCTCTTCTGAACTTTTCAACCCCAAGATGATCTTCGTGCTGTTTTTATCTATCTCTTCTGTACTTATATGTGTCCACATGCTTGTTCTGGCAAATCCATGATTTGGAAGAGAAGAGTCTGAAGTATGCGCACCGAACCACGGCCAGCAAACAGGCACCCCGCCCCTGATGGCTTTTCCCACTTTAAAGTGAGAGGTATCACTTAAAAATAACAGAGGTGATTTTCCTTTGACCCTAAAGTCAAAGATATGTGCGCCCTGCAGAGCAATTTTAATGCTGCTTTGTGCATTGGCGACTTCAATGTATTCAAGTTCGTTTTTTGTTTTGAGTATTTGCATTGTGTATTATACGTTAAATACCTATTTCTCTCCAAAGTTTTGTTAGACAACTTGTGCAGTATATTTGCATTTTGGATAATGCCAACGGTTGAAGATAGCCAACAAATTTCCGTTAGGCAATTTATTGGCTTCTCTGGTTTGTTAGCATCTGCCCTCTTAGTAGCTTTTGCAACAACAACTCCTCTACATTTTGTCTTGAATCAAAAATAGCCATAATATAAACAGTGTCATTTTCAATTTTATACATAATTCTGTAAGATTTGACAATCAGTTCTCTATAAATAATTATACCCTCTT
>CAZCBU010000191.1:0-2793 GCA_964496995.1 uncultured Sulfurovum sp. | reverse complement strand
TATTACAGGAACCCCTGCCTCATTTGAACCGGTCATCGACTACATCGTAACCAAGCTTCCAAGATTTACTTTTGAAAAATTCCCTATGGCGAACTCAACATTGACGACAGCAATGAAATCTGTTGGTGAAGCAATGGCGATCGGTCGTACATTCAAAGAATCATTTCAAAAGGCACTCTGTTCACTTGAAACAGACCTTACCGGGTTCAATACCATTCAATGTGACGCAGAAGAGCTGATCAGAGAGATCAGACGTTCCAATGAAAAACGTATGCTCTATGTGTTTGAAGGATTAAGACGTGGTATGACCGTGGATGCGATCTTTGATCTTTGTAAGATCGACAGATGGTTCCTCTATCAGCTTGAAGAGCTGGCACAAAGAGAAAAAGAGATGGACATTGCCCTGCTCTCAGATGCTACCAGACTTCGTGAAGTCAAATCTGAAGGTTTCTCCGATGCCATGATCGCAGAAGTGATCAATAAAAAAGAGGGGCTTTCTTTAACAGAAAATGACATCTATACAGCAAGAGAAAAACTGGGAATTTCACTTGAATACAATGAAGTAGATACCTGTGCTGCAGAATTCAAAGCACTGACACCCTACCTCTACTCCACAACGAACAACACGGAGATCCCGAAAGAAGAGAAACAGGAGAGTACAGAGAAAAAAGTACTTGTCATCGGCGGCGGGCCCAACCGTATCGGTCAGGGTATTGAATTTGACTACTGCTGTGTACATGCAGCCTTTGCCCTTGAAGATATGGGTGTCAAATCCATTATGTATAACTGTAACCCTGAAACAGTTTCGACAGACTATGACACTTCTGACATTCTCTATTTTGAACCTATTGATTTTGAACATGTAATAAATGTGATCGAACTTGAAAAGCCGGATGGTGTCATCGTTCACTTCGGTGGTCAGACACCATTGAAACTGGCGAAAAAACTTACATCGATCGGTGCCAATATTTCAGGAACCACTGCCAAGGTTATTGACCTGGCTGAAGACAGAGAACTTTTCTCTGCCTTTATCAATGATCTTGGACTCAAACAGCCGGAAAACGGTACGGTCTTTGCCAAGGATGAAGCGATCATCGTTGCCAACCGTATTGGATACCCGGTACTTGTACGTCCTTCTTTTGTTCTGGGTGGTCGTGGTATGAAAACGGTCTATTCAGATAATGAACTTAAACAATACATGGATGAAGCCGTCTCTGTTTCACATGATGCACCGGTACTTATTGATAAATTCCTTGACAATGCCATTGAACTTGATGTGGATGCGATCTGTGACGGCAAAGAGGTTTATATCGGTTCGGTCATGCAGCATATTGAAGAAGCGGGTATCCACTCCGGAGACTCTGCGTGTTCACTGCCTCCTGTCTCTATCTCTACAGAACTTCAGGAAGAGGTCAAAGAGCAAACGGCAAAGATCGCACTTGGTCTTGGTGTCGTTGGTCTTATGAATATCCAGTATGCTATTCACCGAGGAGAGATCTACCTGATCGAAGTCAATCCAAGAGCTTCAAGAACCGTACCGTTTGTTTCAAAGGCAACGGGTGTACCATTGGCGAAAGTCGCCACAAGGGTCATGATCCAGGGTGATCTGAGAGAAGCATTGAAGTTCTATGACACCTTTAATGTCGTGAATTTTGACAAAGAGATCATGGAACCTGTCCTTAAAAACCATGTAGCAGTCAAAGAAGCTGTCTTCCCTTTCAACAAACTGCCGGGTTCAGACCTTATCCTGGGACCTGAAATGAAGTCCACAGGAGAAGTGATGGGAATCTCTGACAACTTTGGTATGTCCTTTGCAAAAAGCCAGTTTGCTTCCAAAAACAACATCCCGCTTGAAGGTAAACTCTTCCTCTCTTTGACCGAGACGGACAAACCAAGTGCAGGAGAGATCGGTAAAATGTTCACTGACCTTGGCTTTGAGATCGTTGCTACTTCAGGGACACATACAGCACTTCAGGAAGCCGGTGTGACTTCAACAAAAGTACTGAAAATTTCTGAAGGCCGTCCAAACATTGATGATATGATCAAGAATGAAGAGATCGCACTTGCCATCAATACTTCTGACAATGCAGGATCTAAAACCGATGCCAAATGTATCAGACAGTCCGTACTTTCAAACAATGTCGCCTACTTTACAACCATTGCGGCAGCAAAAGCTACTGCACTTGCCATTAAAGAACTCAAAGCACAAAATGGTGAACTTGAGCCACAGGCATTGCAGGATTATTTAGCATAATCTTTACATATTTTACATTTGTTCCATATCTTAAAATATGGAACATTTTCTTCTTTACTAATATAAATACAATATTCAATTAGCTACAATGCATAAATTAAGGCAAAAAACAAATATAACTTAAAATAATTTTATACTGTATCATCCAGTGGGGTATTTAAAATGCAAAAGCTATTTCCATCTTTCTCTTCTATGCCCAGCTTCAAAAATGACCAGATCAAACAACAATATGAGCGATGGATACTATATGCCAATTTAATACAAATACGCTTTATTTGTACGCTCACCGCTGTGTTGTATATCGTTAGTGCCTATATAGATACCTACTTTGCACCCAGTGACATATTGACGCTGAAACTCGTAATCCATCTCTTTCTTCTTCCTGCCATACTCTTTTTTATTGCACTTTTGACTTTTAAAGAAAAATATTACAAAACACTACTCTATATATTGACCATTGCACCGATTTTTGCAGCCATTGCAGCTCTTATTATTATTTCTAAATTAAATAATCCCTCTATCTATATTCCCGAAGTCTA
>CAZCBU010000190.1:0-4044 GCA_964496995.1 uncultured Sulfurovum sp. | reverse complement strand
GGACGCTGTCAAATAATCTGTGTATAATGAGACAATGAAAACAGTTTTTACCTACTTTCTGCTTTTGTCTCTGCTTTTTCTCTCCTTCGGATTTGCCGAGGAGAGGAGTGATATTAATACTTCAGAAGAACTGACCTTTTTCTCGGAAGAGGGAAATCTGGATCTGAGTAATTATCTTTCTCAAGCCTACGGCTTTCTTCCTGTCCCCATCATTATTACCGAACCTGCCATCGGGTATGGTGGCGGTGCTGCAATCGTCTATCTGCATGACAAGTTTGTGGGGCGTAAGGGTGCCAGCGGTCGTAATATCCCTCCGAGTATGTCAGGGCTTATTTTAGCAGCAACTGAGAACGGTACAAAGATCGCAGGCGGATTTCATCTGGGCTATTACCTGGAAGATAGACTTCGTACGCAAACCTTTGTCATGCTGACCAATGTCAATATCAATTTCTATACTCCCGCGGGCAGAGCGATCTTTATGAACCTCAAAAGTCCTATTGCCTATCAGTCACTTAAATACAGAATGGGTGAGAGTGATATATTTTTAGGTGCTGCCTACCTCTACACCTCTTCGGAGTTGAAGCTCAACAGAGAAGATGAGGACAAAGATATTCTCAGAGAGCCTTACAAAGTAACGAGTTCTGCTCTTGGACTGATCTTTGATTACGATACCAGAGACAATGCCCTCTCTCCAAACAAAGGGATGCTTTTCAATGCCCGTGCCAATTTCTTCTCCAAATCCATAGGCTCGGATAACGATTTTCAAAAGTATTTTTTCCAGGAACTGCTCTATGTGCCTCTCAATGAGAAGATCAACCTTGACCATCGTTTTGTTTTTGATAAAGTTGTAGGGGAAGAAGCTCCCTTCTATATGTACCCTGCGGTAAATATGCGTGGTGTGCCTGCCATGAAATACCAGGGAGAGAATGTAGCACTCTATGAAGCGCAGTTGACCTATGACCTGAATGAGAGATGGTCAGCGGTGCTCTTTGGCGGTGTGGCGAGGGCCTATGGAGAACGAAAAAATATTTTGGGTGATAAATCGGTCTCTTTTGAGGATGCACCGACAGTAGTTTCCAAAGGTGTAGGTTTCAGATATTTGATCGCTGAGAAGTTTGGACTAAGAATGGGGATAGATGTGGCAATGTCCAATGAGGACAAAGCCTTTTACATACAGTTTGGTACTGCCTGGATGGGACTTTAACTCTTCTTTAAAATACGTGGCAGGGTGATACCTGTCTGGCTCTGGTACTTCCCTTTTCTGTCAGAGTAAGTGGTTTCACACTGCTCGTCACCCTGAAGGAAAAGTACCTGTGCAATGCCTTCGTTGGCATAGATCTTTGCCGGAAGCGGGGTTGTATTGGAAATTTCGATGGTGATATGCCCTTCAAATCCAGGTTCAAAAGGTGTGACATTCACAATGATTCCGCAGCGTGCATAGGTACTTTTCCCCAGACAGATAGCCAGTGTATCACTTGGCATTTTAAAGTACTCAATGGTTCTTGCCAGTGCAAATGAGTTGGGAGGTACGATGCAGATCTCTCCTTTGAAATCAACGACATTGTTCTGGTTGAAATCTTTTGGATCCACCACTTCGGCATTGATATTTGTAAAGATCTTGAATTCGTTTGAGACACGGATATCATACCCGTAAGAGCTGAGTCCGTAACTTACCACCCCTTCACCGACCAGACCTTCACAAAAAGGTGTGATCATCTCTTCGTTGAGTGATTTTTCTCGTATCCACTTATCTGATTTTAAACCCATTGTTTTCCTTTTACCTGATGATTCTAATGTCTGCGTTCGTTTTCATTTTTTCAAAATAATCTTTGAGTGCTTTGCCCTGCTGCTCTTGTCTCCATCTTCCTGCTACTGCACCTTTTGCATCTTCAAAAGACATGCTTCTCTGACCATTTTTAGAGACCACTTTATAGCTGATGTACTTGTCCCCTGCATTGAATGGGCGGGTAAATGAACCGTCTTGTGTCTGGAGCAGTTGTCCCAGGAGGGCAGAGTTCATATTTGAGGTACTTTTTTTGACAGAACGGCTCTTGACCCCTCGGCCTTTTTTCTTTGTTCCCAGGAATTTTTTGAGTGCTTCTTCTGTGCTTGCAGAGTATTCGATCAGAGAGATACTTGTGGGAATGACAAACTCTTTTTTGTGGTTCTCATAAAAGATCTTCAGTTCATCTTCACTCGGTTTAGCGACAGTTGCAGCAACTTTTTCTCTATAGAACTTTTGTTTCTTGAGTGATTCTTTGATCGATTTTCGGTATTTGCTCCATGAAGTACCCTGCTGCTTCAACACTTTTTGCATTTTAGGAACAGTCAAATTGTTTTGTGCAGCGATCTGTGCGATCTTCGTATCGATATCACTCTCCGGTATACGGATCTTCTTCATTGCGGACTTTTGCAACCTGTCCTGTACAAGAAGGTCAACAGCCTGTTTTTTACTCACACCCATCTGTCGTTGTACCGCACTGATCTCGGAAGTCGTAACCGCTTCCCCGTTCACGATCATTGCGATACCGTCAACCATCTTTGCCTGGGCAAATGTCAGGAGTGTAATGCACCCCAGTAAAATAAGTTTCTTCATGAATGTCTGTTCCCTGTCTTAATTAAATATAGTATGAATTATAACATAAAGGTGTAAAAGTCATATTACGCTGTCAGATAAATAGTCGGAAAAGCAAAACTAAGTATAATAATGTCCACAAAAATATAAGATGGAGAAATTATGACAATTACAAAACGTGTAACATTTATAGCCAAAGAAGGCAGTGAAGATAAAATGAAAGAACTTCTGTCTGCAATGGTCGCACCCAGCAAAGCGGAAAAAGGTGTTATTTTTTACGAGATATTCCAGTATAAGGATAATCCGAGAAAGTTTATGGCGTATGAGAGCTGGGAGAATGAAGAAGCGTTGGATGGACATAAAGCTTCAGCACACTATGCAGTGTATAAATCCTCCTATGAACCTTACTGTGAAAAGAAATATACAGATGAATTAGAAGTATTAGGGTAGAACTTGAAGAATTTATGGGATGACAAATCAGCAGAAGCCTGCAAGACGGACCTTGATCTAAGAGTGTATACCTCAAACCTTTTGGGACAGAGTGATGAACTGGTACTTCATGGCGGAGGGAATACTTCGGTGAAAAGCAGGGTGGACGGTGAAGAGATACTCTATGTCAAAGGAAGCGGCTGGGATCTGGTTTCCATCAAAGCAGAAGGCTTTGCTCCTGTAAAACTGAAGTCACTGCTTGAAATGGCGACATTGGAAACACTGTCCGATACCGATATGGTAACACAGCAAAAAGCGGCAATGACAGACCCTTCTGCACCCAATCCTTCAGTAGAAGCCATACTGCATGCACTTATCCCTTTTAAGGTGGTGGACCATACCCATGCCGATGCCATTGTAACGATCTCAAACTCCAAGAACGGTACAGCATTGATAGATGAACTTTTCCCCAATTTTCTTATTATTCCTTATGTGATGCCGGGGTTCATTCTGGCGCAGAAGATATATGAAATGACAAAAGATGATTTTGACTGGGGATCCTGTGAAGGGATCATCCTGCATCATCACGGGATCTTCACTTTTGATGATGATGCCAAACGATCCTATGACAAAATGATAGCTGCGGTGAGTCTGGCAGAAGATTTTTTGGAAGAAAATGCAGTACTTGACTATGCCGAAGTTAAAGAGGAACATACGATCGACCTGAAAAAGTTAAACTCCCTGATCTCGGAAGTGAAAGGTTATGATGCGGTCATGAAAGTGGACCGTTCCGCTTTGGCCAGATATTATGCAACGCACAGTGACCTGCAGACTTTTGCAACACGGGGTGTCTTGACGCCTGAACATATCATCAGGACCAAAAGAGTACCTCTGGTCATTGAAAATGATGATCTTGAAGCGGCGGTACAGCAGTATGTAGAATCTTATATCATGTATTTTGAACAATTTGCAAGGGATGAGATCTGTTTAAATCCTGCACCGAACTATGCTGTGATCAAGAACTACGGTGTAGTGACTTT
>CAZCBU010000189.1:0-6149 GCA_964496995.1 uncultured Sulfurovum sp. | reverse complement strand
ACCCGCTTCAGTGTGGTGTGTGTGACAAGAGTGGGGAGTGTGAACTTCAGAACTATACACTTGAGATCGGTGTGGATTCACAATCTTACATGATCCCGGATACAAAAAGAGAGACGATCAACTGGTCTTCGGTACTGCACTATGATGCAGGACTTTGTATCGTCTGTGAAAGATGTACAACGGTTTGTAAAGATATGATCGGTGATGCCGCTATCAGTACGGCAAAAAGAGGTGGAGAAGCACTGGATAAAGCATTCAAGGAGACTATGCCTAAAGATGCCTATGCGATGTGGAATAAACTTCAGAAGTCTGTTATCGCACCAAGCAACGGTACAGAATTCACTGACTGTTCCGACTGTGGTGAATGTACGGCAGTCTGTCCGGTGGGTGCATTGACAGGTAGAGACTTTGTCTACTCTTCCAATGCATGGGAGTTGAAAAGAACACCGGCAACCTGTGCACACTGTTCAAGCGGATGTCAGATCTATTATGAGACAAAACATACATCTGTAGCTGACAGATCCGAAAAGATCTACCGTGTGACGAATGAATGGAACTATGTATCGCTTTGCGGTGCGGGACGTTATGGATATGATTTTGAGAACAAGGTTGAATCAAAAGATGAAAAAGCATTTAATGCTGCTCTTGAAGCGTTGAAAAATGCTGAGACTGTTAGGTTCAACTCTGTGATCACCAATGAAGAAGCATTGATGCTCCAGACGCTGAAAGAGAAAATGGGACTGAAGCTTGTCAATCCGGATGCAAGAGCGTTCCAGAAATTCCTGGGTGCCTATTCTACGGCAGCGGGACAGTCTCTTTACTCTTATGATTTCAAAGAAGTCATGGCAACCGACTTTGTCATGTCTGTAGGATCATCACTCAGAAATGACAATCCGAATGCCCGTTATGCTTTCAACAATGTTCAAAAAATGAATAAAGGTGCAGGGCTCTATTTCCATCCGGTAGGAGACAACCTTGTACCTACCTTTGGTAAGAATGTTGAGATCTTTACCCATAAAGTAGGACTTGAAGAAGCAGCCTTGTATCTGATCCTTGATCTTTTTGCAGACAAGGACCAGTTGCCTGCAGATGTTAAAACATATATTGACAGCTTTAAATCTTCAACAACCAAGACGGTTAAAGAGAAGGTCATGAAAGACGTAACTGAAACTGTGATAGATGAAGAGACAGGAGAAGAGAAGCAAGTGACCAAGAAAGTACCTGAAATGGTAGAAAAAGAAGTGACGGTTGAAAAGAACGGTCTTGTAGAACTGCTTGGAAAAGATGCAGATGCTTTTGCTGCTTCTTTTGAGAAAATGATGAAAAAGAAAGAGTCTTTCTCTCTCATTGTAGGAGAAGATCTTTATTTCCATGAAAAAGCTGACAACATTGCCAAACTGATCGCACTGCTTGAAAAGACATCTTCGGTAAAAGTAGCAATGATCCCGCCTAAGACAAACTCTTTGGGTGTAGCACTCATCTGTGAACTTGATGACGATGCAAGTGGATATACTGTTGGATATAATGAAAATGGTGACTTCAGACTCTCTGCACTTGGTGACGGAGACCTGGATATGCCGGCAATGAACCAGCAAGAAGGTACCTTGACGAACATGCATAAAAGGGTCACTCCAACCAATGCTGCACTTGAGTATCACGGGTATGAGTTGAACGATCTTGTTCAGGCGCTTGTAGGCGGGCCGAAAGAGACGATAGACTGGACCGTACAGCTTCCTGTAGATAAAGGATTCCAGGCAGTAGAATTTGATTCACTTCCAAACGGATACCTGAATGACGGTACAGAGAACAGAGGATATGCATTAACAAGTACTGCAGGTGATACTGCAGAGATCAAAGTAGAGAAGATCGATGAGTCAATTGCCCTTGATGGCGAGATCGTCTACAGATGTAACCCTCAGAGACAGTTCAATGATTTCTCCGACAAGGCTCATGAGATCTTTGAAGCATTCGGTCTCTATGCAAGTCCTGCAAAAGCGGAAGTACTTGGTCAGAAGGTTGAACTTGATTTTGGCGGAAGAAGCATTACTGTAGATGTTGTAACAGATGACAGGATGGAAGGCGATATCGTTTCACTTTCAGACTTCAAAAGTGCAGAAGATGTCTACAGCCTCTTTGGCGGGTCAAGATACAAAACAGTAACAATGAGAAAGGTGTAATATGGAAACAACACTCGTACAAAATCTACCGGAAGTTACGGCAGCAGGTGTTATGATCAAAGCGATCATCATCTTGGCGGTGATCGCAGCCATTGCCGGATTCGGTACATTTATTGAAAGAAAAGTACTTGCATTTATGCAAAGAAGGTTAGGGCCTATGCACGTAGGACCTTATGGATTACTGCAGCTTGTGGCAGACGGTATTAAACTTTTTACCAAAGAAGATATCGTACCTCAGAATGCAAATTCCCTTATCTTTAAAATTGCACCGTCCATTACTGCGGCAACAGCCTTCATTGCTTTGGCTGCGGTACCTGTTTTCCCTGACTTTACGATCCCTGACTGGGTTCCTTTGCTGGGCGGCGTGTTCGTACCGTCGATAGCAGCGGACTTGAATATCGGTATTCTTTTTGTACTTGGTATGATGGCGGCGGGTCTTTACGGACCACTGTTGGCAGGTATGTCCCAGGCAAACAAATGGGGTATCATCGGTTCAGCAAGAACAGCGGTACAGTTCCTCTCTTATGAAGTGGTCACCGGGCTTTCGATCCTGGCGCCTATTATGCTGGTCGGATCACTCTCTTTTGTTGATTTCAACGCCTATCAGCAGGGAGGTATCAGTAACTGGATGATCTGGCAGCAGCCGGTAGCCTTTGTACTTTTCCTTATTGCCGGATTTGCAGAGACGAACAGAACGCCGTTCGACCTTCTTGAACATGAAGCAGAGATCGTTTCAGGATATGCAACAGAGTATTCCGGAATGAGATGGGGGATGTTCTTCATCGGTGAGTATGCGAATATGATCACAGTATCGATCATTGCAGCTGTCGTATTCCTCGGTGGGTACAGTGTAGAAGGAATTGGTTGGTTGACGATCATTTTGAAAGTCGCTTTCTTCTTCTTCCTGATGTTATGGGTAAGAGCAGCTTGGCCGCATATAAGACCGGATCAATTGATGTGGCTGTGCTGGAAAGTCTTAATGCCGATTGCAGTGATCAATATCGTGATCACCGGTATAGTGATGATGGTGTAAGGAGAAACTATGGGTTTAGAACAATTTAAAAATAGAAATGTAGGTTCACAGAACTACAAACTACTTGATCTTGGAGCATCTCCTAAAACAGGAATGGACAAGTTCAAACAGGTTGCATCCAGAACAGTCAAAGGTGAACTTTTTGTCGGATTGTGGGTCACATTGAGAGAGATGGGAAATGCACTTTTCAGAGGAAAAATGCATACGATCAAATATCCTTTTGAAAAACTGCCTATCTCTCCAAGATACAGAGCGATCCATGATATGCTTAGACTGCTTGAGAGTGGACATTACAGATGTATCGGATGTGGACTTTGTGAAAAGATCTGTATCTCCAACTGTATCACAATGGATACACGATATGATGAGAATCAGCGTAAAGAGGTCAGTGAATATACGATCAACTTCGGACGTTGTATTTTCTGCGGGTACTGTGCAGAAGTTTGTCCGGAACTTGCGATCGTACACGGACAGAGATATGAGACAGCTTCAGAGCAGAGAGCATCTTTCTCCCTCTTTGAAGATATGTTGACACCGATCGACAAGCTGAACCTGCAACAAGAGTACGACGGATTCGGTGCAGTATCACCGAATGCAGATGACAATATTAAACAAACGCCGTTAGCGTATTAGGAGGAGAGAATATGTATGAAGTAATAGCCTTTTACCTATTTTCGGTTTTAACAATAGGACTTTTTCTCGTGACGATCATGAGTAAAAATGTACTCTACGCAATGACATCGCTTGCCGCAGGTATGGTATTGATCGCAGGATTCTTCTTTATCCTGGGAGCAGACTTCCTTGGTGTGGTGCAACTCATTGTTTATGTAGGTGCGGTGATGGCACTCTACTCATTTGCAATGATGTTCTTTGATGCGACGAGAGATATAAAAGAGAAAAATACCAATCCTGCTTTGGTATTTTTACTGGGTGGACTGTCGGCACTTGTATTGGTATTGATGTTCGCAGCACCGATCCACTCTGATGCGATTCAGGCACTGTATCCGATGCATGAAGGTGTAGGGAATGCACAGGATGTCGGTATTGTACTTTTCACAAAGTATCTGGTACCGTTTGAAGTAGCAGCAGTGATGCTGTTGGTAGCAATGATAGCAGGGATCATCCTTGCAGGTAAAAAAATGGATGACAGTCTTACTGAGGATCTCAGTGCAGATGATGAAATCTTGACTCAAAAGGATGAAAAATGATAGGTTTAACTCACTACCTTGTCGTCTCAGCGATCATCTTTTCCATTGGATTGGTCGGTGTACTGAGAAGAAGAAATCTATTAATGCTTTTCTTCGCTACAGAGGTTATGCTCAATGCGGTCAATATCGCATTTGCAGCGATCTCACATTACTATAATGACCTGACAGGTCAAATGTTCGCATTCTTCATTATTGCTATTGCAGCATCTGAAGTGGCAGTGGGACTCGGTCTTCTGATCGTGTTATACAAAAAATATGGTAGTCTTGATCTTGATGATCTGGCAAGTATGAAGGGGTAATGATGGAAGGTTTAGTATATATAGCATTATTTGCTCCGTTTGCAAGTTCAATGTTCGCAGCACTTTTTGGAATGAGTGAAAGAAAGATATTTGTAGGGGTTATCGCCTCATCACTTCTGTTCCTCTCTTTTGTTGCTTCGGCTATGTTGGCATTCTATGTCTACGGAACGGGAAATGCAGTACATGTAACGATGATGGATTGGATCTCGGCAGGCGATCTTTCCATTCCGTTTGGTTTCCTTGTTGATCAGGTATCTGTAACGATGATGACAGTGGTGACGCTGGTTTCAACAGTTGTACATATCTATTCTATAGGATATATGGATCATGACAAGAGTTTTAACAGATTCTTCTCATATCTTTCAGCATTCGTTTTCTCAATGATGATCCTGGTCATGTCAGATAACTTTGCCGGACTGTTTATCGGTTGGGAAGGTGTTGGTGTCTGTTCATGGCTATTGATCGGTTTCTGGTATCACAAGGCAGATGTGACAAGAGAAGAAAATCCTTCTATCTCTCCATCATGGGCAGCAAATGAAGCGTTCATTATGAACCGTATTGCTGACCTTGGTATGCTGGTCGGGATCTTTATCATTTACTGGAATGTAGGAAGCCTGCAGTATGATGTGGTCTTTTCAGCACTTCCAAATTTAAGCGGTTCAGTACTGAATGCAGCAGCCATAGCACTCTTCATCGGGGCTATGGGTAAATCAGCGCAATTCCCGTTACATACATGGTTGACAGATGCGATGGAAGGTCCTACTCCTGTATCGGCACTGATCCATGCAGCGACGATGGTAACAGCGGGTGTTTTCCTTGTGATCAGAGCGAACCCTCTTTTCTCGGTCACACCTGAAGTAAGTTATTTTATTGCCGCATTGGGTACGTTCGTAGCCTTCTTTGCAGCATCTATGGCTCTGGTCAACAGAGACTTGAAGCGTATTATTGCTTTCTCAACACTTTCTCAGCTTGGATACATGTTCGCAGCAGCAGGTCTTGGTGCTTACTGGATCGCATTGTTCCACCTGGCAGCACACGCATTCTTCAAAGCGCTTCTCTTCCTTGGTGCAGGTAACGTAATGCACGCGATGCATGATGAGCTTGATATCTTTAAGATGGGTGGCTTGAAAAAAGCCATGAAGTGGACCTATATTTATATGGGTCTTGCTTCCTTGGCACTTGCCGGTATTCCATTCTTCGCAGGATTCTTCTCAAAAGATGCCATCATTGAAACAGCATGGAATGAAGGAACATTGGTCCTTTGGCTGATCCTGGTAGTGACTGCAGGAATGACTGCCTTCTACAGTTTCAGACAGGTATTCCTGACCTTCCACGGAAAAGCCAGATATGATGAAGCAACACTTCATCCGCATGAAATGTATAAGTTTGTACTGATCGCAATGTCGCCATTGGCGATCCTTGCGATGATCGC
>CAZCBU010000188.1:0-3249 GCA_964496995.1 uncultured Sulfurovum sp. | reverse complement strand
AAAATCCCAGACCGAAAAGCAGTTTTTCGATCTTGTAAAAGTTCCACTGCTCATCTTCCGGCAGTACCAGGGCACACTCTTCTCGTACTGTAGGTTCAGTAAAGACCAAATGCTGTTTCAGTGTACCGATACGGTAATTCTTGGGAATACTCACATCACCCGAATCATAACTCTCTTCACCTAAAATGATCTTAAAAAGAGTCGATTTCCCTGAACCGTTACGTCCTACAAATCCTATCTTCTGGTTTCTTGCCAATTTAAGGTTAATATCACGGAAAAGGGTCTGCCCGCCAAAACTTTTGGTGAGGTTGGTAAGTTGTATCATCAGTCTGTCCAATAGGGAAATTTAGGATGGAAGTATATCTAAAAGTAGATGTAAAATGGATGTTCCCTATATGAAGACAAAGCATGCCTTCTCTTCACATATTAAGATAAAGACTTTTCTGCCTCAATTATCGCTTGAACACCATCGGACATATCCTGCACGGCTTCCACTTCAGTGATCCCGAGCCGACGTCGGTTACTGATGTCATAAACCCCTCCCTCACTTTCAGAGTGTTCCCCGTGGATCCCACGTATCTGCAAATGATATTGGTCTGTAATTTTTTTGAACGCTTCCATATCCTTCGCCAAATTAGGGACTTTGATATGTACAGAAGCACGCATCGCTGTCCCCAAATTGGTCGGACAGGAAGTAATATAACCCAAATGTTCACTGTAGGCAAATGCCAGTCTCTTTTCCAACTGTGAAATAGCCGTACTCAACCGAGAGAATACTTCTTTTATATCTCCACCCTGCTGCATAGAAATAATGCGAAGCTGATCTTCTTCATTCACCCAGACCAAAAATGTTTTTTCATCATTATGATAAATTCCGCGTCCTTCAGGCCAGTTATGGTTCAAGCCCGCCGCTTCCAAAAAACGGTCTCCCTCTTTAAAAAGGAAATGGTCTTCAATGAGTTGTCGCTGTACAGATTCAGACATTCCAAGCAGTGGATAATAATTCCCTTTCAACTCACCATCCAAAGAAGATAAAGCACCTGAGATCATCTTCTCTGTGATCATTCGTGACTGTTGTTCAATGGCCGGTCCAAGCGGAAAGTATTTCAAGTTACGCCCCACACGGATACGTGTGGATACAATATAATTACCTTCAGGGTCAGGATTAGGTGCATTCAGATCATCAGTATTTAAATTACTTTTATGACTGTCAGTACTTGTAAAACCGTGATACTCTTCAATGATCGGATTGAACAGTGGAGCGAACAAAGTATAAGACTCTTCATCCCCCGCATAAACACCAATACCACTGTCAATATTCTCAACACCGGAATTAATGGCTTTTTCCAAGGTAAAGCCAAAAGCTGTTTTTTTCTCTTTCAGCATTTCAAAAACTTCTGGAGTCAAATATTTGCAGAGTAGTGAAGTGCACTCTTTGGGTAGATCAGGATAATTCATATTTTTCCTTTTAAAAATTATGATTTAAGAACAACATGCCCCACCGAAGCCATCTTCAAGCTCAATTTTTATAGAGAGAAGTTCTTCGTTTTCAGTAATAGTTTCACCATTTTGAATAATCGTATACGTCACTTTCACTGAATCACGGATCGAATTGACTGTCGTACAGTAACTCTCCAAAGAAGCCCCTATGTATCTTTTAGCCTTTTGTGCATCAAATGCACCATCGAACTCATAAATGATGTGCATAGATGAAAATTTCATAGGTACGGATCCTGTACGTTCTATTTCAGCTTTTACTGAATAGTTGTTAACTTCATAGCCATCTTTTTCAGCCATCATTACCAAGTCTATTCCGGTACATCCAATGATCCCTGTTGCAAAATATTCTACGGGTGTGATCTTTTTACAATCCATGATATAAGATGACTTCTGTGTATTGGCTTTAAATGTTTTATCGCCAATGTATTCTATTGATACATTCATGATGATCCCTAATCATTTCATTTTTATCATTATATCCAACTAGGCATTGTGTTATACTATCATTTTCATCCAAAAGGCACATATATGACTGAACTCATTTTTGTTGTGGACCCTATGTGCTCCTGGTGCTGGGGATTCCACCCTGTTATCGAAAAACTGCGAAAAGAGTATGCTGACCACTATAAACTCTCATTGGTAGTCGGTGGACTAAGAACCAAAGGTCAAATGGTCTGGAGCGAAGAGAACAGAGCCTATCTGCACCGCCATTGGAATGCAGTATCCCAAAGAACCGGTCAGCCTTTTGTCCCCGACATTCTTAACAGAACACATTTTGAGTATGACACCTATCCTGCCTGTAAAGCAGTAGTAGCTATCAGAGAACTATGGGGTGGAGCAGAAGCATTTGAGTATCTTTCCAAAATACAATATGCTTTTTATGCAGAGGGGAAAGATATTACTTCAGAAGAAGTACTACGTTCTTATGTCTTACAGGACAAAGAGATGTTTTTAAGTTTCTACCAAAATCCCAGAGCAGAAACACTGATGCAAAATGATTTTTCAAAAGCCCGAGTCATGGGTGCGAATGCTTTTCCCTCCGTCGTTACAATTGATAAAGATGGACATATGGTCTGTAAAAAAGGCTACCAGACTGTAGAAGAGATCTTGAATAATTGATCTCTACAGTTCTTTCTTAAGCCAACTTTTCATCGTTTCAATCTGTTCAACTGTTCTAACAGTCGCTGTACCACCTTCAGACTGACGGGCATTCATAGAAGCACGATTATCAAGCAGTGCTACCACACCCTCACCAATACGCTCATCAATGCTTTGCAGGTCTTCCAAAGAGAGTTCAGAAATATCCAGACCTTTCTCTTCTGCCAGATTTACAGCATTGCCTGTGATGTGGTATGCATCACGGAATGGAAGCCCTGCTTCTTTTACAAGATAGTCTGCCAAGTCAGTTGCAGACAAGTGACCCACCATACATGCTGCTTGCATTGCCTCTTTGTTTACTGTCATATCAGCGATCATCTCGTTAAGTACCTGTAGGCTAAGCGTAGCAGTTCTCACAGAGTCAAACACACCCTCTTTATCCTCTTGCATATCTTTGTTGTAAGCAAGTGGCAAACCTTTCATTACAGTAAGTAATGCCACAAGGTTACCATTCACACGTCCTGTCTTACCGCGAAGCAGTTCCGGGATATCAGGGTTTTTCTTTTGTGGCATAATGGAAGATCCGGTAGCATGACGATCACTCAGCGTTACCCACTTGAACTCAGCAGCAGACCACAAGATGAGCTCTTC
>CAZCBU010000187.1:0-8233 GCA_964496995.1 uncultured Sulfurovum sp. | reverse complement strand
CTTTGTCAGGGGGAGACCCATTATTAACGATGTCACGGTCAAAGAAGCACAGATACTCAAAAATTGCGCACAGATCATAGATACAGGTGTCGCTACTCCCGGATATGATCTTGCAGAGGCAAATACAGGATCAAAAGCCATTTTCGACCGTGCCGACATCGTACTTTCAAAAGGCATGGGAAACTTCGAAAGTCTCTACCAGGCAACTGACCGGTCTGTCTATTTTCTTTTTATTGTAAAGTGCTCTGTTGTAGGTCAGGCTATAGGGAGAGAAGTCAAAGAACTGATATTTAAAAAGGGTTGAAATGTACACTGTGGACATTAGCAATATTGCGGAAGAGAATCATCATTATGCCATCCATCTTGCCGGCTCTCAAAATGTACTGAGCTACAAACATAACTTTTTCGAATTAAATGATATACATGAACGGAAACCTTTTGAATCAGTTGATTTCTGGCGTGATGTTTCACTTGCAGCAGAAATTCTGCTTAAAGCTTCCCTCCTGAAACATCATATTCCTTTTTTCAAAAAAAGAGCAAATGGCGAATATGGAGAAAAAGTCACAGCATCTACCAATACATGGCTCAATGAAACACTCAAAACACTGGAGATCGACTATATAGCCCAGATCAATACCGGCACTATAAGTACTGCCATTAGGAGTGCTGAAAAAGAACTTTTCCAAAAGATCTCACTGAGTACCGAAAAAGCAAAGCTTATCTCAGAAATGATCTATATCATAATCCGAACACGGCGTAACCGAAACAGTCATTTTTTCTTTCCAAATCAGGGTAGCCTTGACCTGGCAGAGATAGAAATGCTTTATCTGCCGTTATTGAACATGCTTGAAGAGCTCTATCATATTTCAGTATAAAACATTTTACCCTTTTCACTCATTTGCACTAAAAGTTTTGAAGCTTTAAACCGCTCTCCAAAACGTACTTCAAGATCCGCCAGACGTTTCACGACTTCTGCAATGCCAAGGGCATCAGCATAGCGTAGCAATCCTCCTCTAAAGGCAGGGAAGCCGGTACCCATGACCATGGCCATATCGAGATAGCGTGCATTGGCGACCACTTTCTCTTCCATGCAGCGTGAAGCTTCATTGATCATGATGAGAATAGCTCTGTCAAGAATAGTCTGTTCATCCAAAGTCTTTTTAGCTTTTTGCAGACTTTTCAGTTCCATATTGAGAGACTGCTTCCTGTTATGATGCAGATAAAATCCCTTACCTGTTTTTTTACCCAGCCAATTTTTCTCTGTCATCTGAGCCAAAACAGATGACGGTTTCATACGTTCACCATAGGCTTCATGCAGAATGTCTGAAACTTTCTGTCCTATGTCCAAACCCACCTCATCAGCCAGTGTGAACGGTCCCATCGGCATACCGAACGCTTTTAACACTTTGTCAATGTGTTCTACACTCTCACCCTCTTCAAACATTTTTGCTGTTTCATTCAAATAAGGCAAAAGTGTACGGTTGACAAGGAATCCGGCACACTCTTTGACTTTAATAGGGGTTTTGCCCAGTCTTTTTGCCAAACCGACCACAGTGGCCATTGTCTTGGCATTGGTCTTTTCTCCTGCGATCACTTCAACCAGAGGCATTTTGGCAACAGGATTGAAAAAATGCATCCCGACAAACCGTTCGGGATATTTTGTTTTTTTGACAAGATCTGTAATGGCAAGTGATGAAGTATTCGTCGCGATGATCGCATCTTCCGCAAGGTGTTCTTCAAGCTGTACATAGATAGCCTGTTTGACTTTTTGGTCTTCGCTGACCGCTTCAATGACAAGATCCAAACCGGAAAGCCCATTCATCTCTGTTGTATACGTTACTCTGTCCATTTTCAAAGCGATCTCACGATCACTCAGGCGACCTCTGCGTCTGATGCTTTCAAAATTGGCCGTCATTTTGGAAAAGGCTTTGGCGATACTCTCCATTTTACGGGCACCCAGCCGGACAGGAATGTCTCTGTTCGTCAAAGCCCATGCGATACCAGAGCCCATTGTCCCCACACCCATCACTGCTGCATCTTTCACCTCACGTGGTTTGGCACGGGAGAAGGTTTCTTTTTTCAAGACTTCCGAAGTAAAAAAAAGTTCTATAAGATTTTTGGATATCTCAGACTGTGCCAAAGGTGCAAAGGCTTCCAACTCTATTTTCAAGCCTTTATCCAAAGACATGGTCAGGGTTTTTTCAAGTACATTAATAGCTTCAATAGGTGCGGGATAATGTCCTCCTGTCTTTTTTAAGACAGCATTTCTCGCCATAGAAGCGATCATTACTCTCATAAAAAATATTTTTTCATACCACAAAATTCCTTTTCTACTATGTTGTACCTTTTCTTTCAAAGTATCATCAAGGATATCTTTGATGAACTCCTCTTTTTTGAATGCCAGGTAGCCGCTTGGTACAGAAGCATCTACAAGCCCTAATTTTAAAGCTTTGTCACCTTTTAAACGTTTTGAGCCGGTAATAAGTTCTATGGATTTTGTAAATCCGACCAGTTTTGGCAAACGCTGTGTTCCGCCAAGCCCGGGAATGATACCCAAACTCACTTCTACCAGCCCCAAACGTGTATGGTCATCATTCGTAGCCAAACGATAGTCACAGGAGAGTGCCAATTCAAGCCCTCCTCCAAGACAGGCACCGTCAATGACAGCTACCGTCGGGAAGGGAAGGTTTTCAAGCTGATTGAAAACAGCCTGCCCCTGACTCAGTTTCTCCACGATCTCTTTTTCATCCTGAAAAGCTTTTATCTCTTTAATATCCGCACCGGCTATAAAGATACTCTCTTTGGCACTTTCAATAAAAAGTATTTTGACAGAACTGTCCTTTTCCAAAGTCTCAAGGATCTGTTCAAACTCATAGAGTGCATCAAAACAGAGCACGTTCACTGATTTTTCCGGTGTGTCAAAGGTGAGTGTGACCACCCCTCTGTCATCTTTCATTTGCTTAAAATAGTTCATCATTCCACCTCCAACAGCAGTGCAGCACCCTGCCCACCGCCTATACATAAGGTTGCCAGCCCTCTTTGCTGACCACGTTTTCTGAGTTCATACAGTATGGTCATCACCAGTCTCGTCCCAGTCATACCCACCGGATGTCCAAGTGCCACTGCTCCGCCATTTACATTGAGTATGGCTGGGTCTATTGCACCCAAAGCATTCTTCTCACCCAAATGTATCCGGGCAAAGGTATCTGAAGCAAAAGCCTTTTGACAGGCTATGACCTGGGCGGCAAAGGCTTCATTGATCTCCATGATCTCTATATCATCCATACCCAAACCGGTTATTTTAAACAGTTTATGTGTTGCAAACACCGGTCCCAGCCCCATACGTTTAGGATCCAGCCCGGCATACGCATACTCTGTCAGATAGCCCAGAGGTTCCAGTCCTCTTTTTTTGGCTTCACTCTCGGACATCAGTACCACACCGGCTGCCGCATCTGTGATCTGGGAAGAGTTCCCTGCTGTCACAGTACCGTTCTTTCTGTCAAAGAAAGGTCGAAGCTTTGCCAGTTTCTCCAAAGTCTGCCCCTCCCTGATACCGTCATCATAATCCAGATACTTCCCGGCATAAGCATCATGGACCACAGCCATACTTTCAAGTGCGAACCGTCCGCTCTCTTTAGCCTGTGCTGCTTTTTGATGACTCTGTAAGGAAAAGAGATCCTGTTCCTCTCTGCTTATACCAAAATCCTGTGCCAACACTTCTGCCGTATTTCCCATGAGCAGTCCACTCACAGGATCGGTCAGTCCGGACATTAAACCTACGATAGGTTTTAAGAATGCCGGCCTGAACCCAAAAAGTGTCCGTACTTTATCCAAAGCAGTTTTTGACTGTGCAAGTCTGCCAAAGAGAGTCGTCATTTTCTCTGAGTAGACCAAAGGAATATTCGACATCGACTCCACTCCGCCACAGACATAAATGTTACCCTCTCCCGCATGAATACGCGCAGCAGCTGTTGTAATGGATTCCATACCCGAAGCACAGTTTCGGTGTACAGTCAATGCCGGTGTCGCTTCAGGAAATCCGGCACGCAAAGCAATGACCCTGGCAATATTCGCTGCATGGATCGGTTGTGCCACATTTCCTATGATCACTTCATCCACTTCATCAAATCTGACAGGTGAGCGCATCATCAATTCACGGAACAATACGGCACCCAGCTGATCTGCCTGCATTTTCTTGAATTTTCCGCCTGCTCTTGCCATAGGAGTACGCAAAGCCGATACAATGGCTATACGTTCTTTTTTAGTATTCGTTTTTTTATTACTGTTTTTTTTGCTTTTCATACATGCTCCTTATACATCGCATCTATCTCTGCAGTATAATGTTCCATCAAGTGTTTTTTCGCCAATTTCATTGAAGGTGTTAAAAAGCCGTCTTCAATACTGAGTACATCCGAGATCACCCTGTACTCTCTGATTTTTTCCCAATGGTTCAGTTTTTTATTGATCTGTGCCACATATTTTTTACTCATCTCTTTAAATTTTTTAGAATGCAAAGCCTTAAGTGGTGTACTTTTCATCTTCTTTGCCAGACAACCCAAAAACTCATGTTCTATGAAAAGCAGTGCGGAGACATAAGGTTTACCATCGCCCACGACCAGTGCATATTCAAACCATCCGTTGGCCATCAATTCCTGCTCTATGAACACAGAAGAGACAAACTCACCTGTGGAGGTTTTCAAAAGCTCTTTTTTTCGGCCTGTGATCGTAATATAACCTTCATCATCTATGCTTGCAAGATCGCCTGTATACAACCATCCTTCACTGTCTATGACTTCTGCTGTGGCTTCTTCCTTATTGTGATACCCTCTCATGATATTTGCACCACGAGCCAAAAGTTCACCCTCTGGACTGATCTTTACTTCCACATGAGGGAAAACCTTCCCACAGGTACCTATTTTGTTATTTTTGGGTGTATTGGAAGCAATGACAGGACTGGATTCTGTCAGACCGTATCCCTGGTAGACCTTTGCACCGATATTGAGATAAAATCTGTAAAGCATATCTGAGAGTGCCGCACCTCCTGAGATCATCATTCTCATATGAGAGCCGAATGCCAGACGGAGTTTTGTATAGACCATTTTATCCAGGAACTTGTCAAGCAGAGTGACTTTTGCATAAGGATCTTTTGTCGTTGCACGATAAAAGGCAAGAGAGACAATGGCTTTTTTAATGACATTACCTTCCATTGCTTTGGTTTTCATTTTGAAGTAGACTTTTTCCAGCAGTCTTGGGACCACCGTCATCACTGTAGGATTTACCTCTTTAAGCAAGACCCCGACATTTTTGACATCATCTGCAAAATAGACCGTGAGCTCCCGTGAAAGATAAAAGTGCATCACCATACGTTCAAAAATATGTGCCAGCGGTAAAAAAGAGAATGCAACATCTGTATGTTTTTCAAAAAAGTAGTTTTCGGCTGTTGCTTGTATCTGGGAGATCAGGTTGGCATGGGTCAGTTCTACCCCTTTGGGATCTCCTGATGTGCCTGAAGTATAAACGATCGTTGCGAGATCATCTTCTTTTATACGTCCGAGCAATTCATCAAAAAGTGTCGGATTTGCCTTATCTATGGCTTCTCCCTGGAACAGCAGATTTTCCAGTGTTTTATATTCACTGACTTCTTTGTTCACATAGATCATTTCAATACTGCTGTCTGCCTGACGTATTACCCTCTCCTGTGTTTCATTTTCTATGAACACCGTATGTATATTTGCATCTTTAAGCTGATAGAGAAGATTTTTTGAAGAGATATTTGTAAAAAGAGGAACAGAAACGGCACCCGACAGCATTAAAGCATAATCAATCATCAACCAGTTAGAAGAAGGTGAAACAGCATTGGCAACCTGTTTTCCTGTCCAGTTATTGTCAAAAGATATCAGTGTCAAATAGCGTATATGTTTGAGAAAGACATCTTTGGATAAACTGTGCCACTCTTCACCGTTACGATCGTTTAAAAAATTATGTTTGGGAGATGACTGTTCCAAATATCGATAAAGTCCGGCAAAATGTGTAAAATTACTTTTCATAGCATCTCCTTTATGGAAGCTAACTATGAAAGTCTATAAAAAATGTGTGGATTTGATGTGCAACCGGTGCGGGAAGTAATGTTTTTAAATATAGCTAATCTATCAATGCCAGTTTTTCAGCCCTGGTCATTTTTTTCTTGATCTCATATTCTCTTTTTGAAGCGCTACTTCTATCGGGATATTTTTCAGAATAGACCAGTTTGACAGGACGTCTTACCCTGGTATATTTAGCCCCTTTATCTGAAGCATTATGCTCTTCTATACGTCTATCCAGTTCTGTAGCAATGCCTGTATATAAAGTATCATCGGCACATTTCACCATATAGACATAATACACGTCTATCTCTCACTTTCCAGCGTATATCCCCTAAAATAGACACGAAGCATATCAGATGAAATAAAGATCTTGTCGGAATACACGACTGTTTTCATTAAAAAGTCTCTTTTCTTCATCTCCCCGAATGTTCTGTTATACAGTGTGAGTATCTGTGGCCTGCTCGAAAGCTTTTCTACATCTTTGGTCTCAATGAAATATTCTCTATCCATTTGTGTGAACTTGTAAAATTCCCTGATATCGAATTGATAGATCTTTTTATGGAGTACCCGTCGTTGTGCTATCTCTTCATATAACTGTTTTTCAAGCCTTTTGTCATTGAGCTCTCTCAGTATATTTTGTTTCTCTTCTTCGGAATATCTTCTATATCTTCTCTTTTTGCACTTTTCCTGTTTTTCTTTCTTACGCTGGTCATTCAGCCTTTGCATAATATATTTTTTCTCTGTCTCGGTATACGTGCTTTTATTTGAGAATTTTTCTATCTGCTCGCTACTTTTAAGTTCCACTTATTGTTTCCTTCTATTATGACCAATCTATTGTGTAATTTTTAATCATATGATTATATCATATTTAAAATTATCCTTAATACAGCACATTTTAGATAAAATCACTTTTATAATTTTACACACCTGTGTAAAACCAAAAACTCATTTGTTTAAGGAAACTGTCTATGTCCTCTTGTCACGAAAAAGCCTATATCACAACCCCGATCTATTATGTAAATGATATTGCCCATATCGGCCATGCCTATACTACCATCATTGCAGATACACTTGCACGTTATTCCCGTATGTCAGGTCTTGACACCTATTTTCTTACAGGGACCGATGAACACGGTCAAAAGATCGAAGAGGCGGCAAAGTCCAGAGGAAAAAGTACACAGGCTTATGCCGATGAGATCTCTGCAACATTCAAGGATCTCTGGGATGATTTCGGTATCTCTTATGACAAGTTCATCAGAACTACTGATGCAGACCATATGAAAGGGGTACAGAAAGCCTTTTCTGTGATGCATGACAACGGTGATATATACAAAGATCAGTATAAGGGTCACTACTGTATCTCCTGTGAAACTTTTTTTCCTGAATCACAACTGGTGGACGGAGAATTCTGTCCGGAATGCGGAAAACAGAACACCATCGTAGAAGAGGAGAGATAATTCTTTAAACTTTCTGCCTACCAGGACAAACTGCTTGCCTGGTACAATGAAAATCCAAACTGTATCCTGCCAAAGAGTAAAAGAAATGAAGTGATCCGTTTTGTAGAGGGTGGACTCAATGACCTCTCTATAACCAGAACTTCTTTTGACTGGGGTGTCAAACTGCCGGCAGAGTTGAATGACCCGAAACATGTCATGTATGTATGGCTTGATGCCCTGATGAACTACGTCACTGCTTTAGGGTACGGGAACGATGAAGCCAACATGGACTTCTGGCCCGCACGTGTACACCTCATAGGTAAAGATATTTTACGTTTCCATGCCGTCTACTGGCCTGCATTTCTCATGAGTCTCGGTCTTCCAATGCCAAAACACATTGCAGCACATGGCTGGTGGACACGTGACGGTGAAAAAATGTCTAAATCCAAAGGCAATGTGGTCAACCCAAGAGAAGTTGCAGATGCTTACGGTCTTGACAACTTCCGTTACTTTATGCTCAGAGAAGTCCCTTTTGGCGGAGACGGTGACTTTTCCCAAAAAGCCCTGATCGACCGTATCAATTCTGATCTAGGAAATGATCTTGGGAACCTTCTTAACCGTCTCATCGGTATGTCCGGGAAATACTTTGAAGGTAAAGTGGACTCTTCAAATGTAGCTACCTATTATCAGGAAGAGTTAAATGAAGTACATGAC
>CAZCBU010000186.1:0-3438 GCA_964496995.1 uncultured Sulfurovum sp. | reverse complement strand
AAGCCTATTCCGAAGTGAGCAGAGCAGGGACACCTTCCTATCTTGCGCCGGAACGTTTCAAACAGGCACCGATCACAGAGCAGACAGAGATCTATGCGATCGGTGTTACACTGTATGAAGCTTTGACACAAAAATTTCCTTTTGGAGAGATAGAACCTTTCCAAAATCCTTCATTCGACAAAAATCCCAGGCATCCGACAAAACTCAATGCAAAGATCCCGAACTGGCTGGAGAGCGTTATCTTGCGGGCTGTTGAGACCAATACAGACAAACGCTATCATAACTATTCGGAAATGCTTTTTGAGATCAGTAATCCCGAAAAAGTAAAACCCTATTTTGACAAAAACCTCTCTTTTATTGAACGTAATGAGAAGATGGTGTACAAAGTCGGCTTTATTGTGATGTTCGTGTTGAATATTGTGCAGCTCTTGTTTTAAACTGCTGAGAGTTACTTCGCTCTCTTTACATTCTTCCTGTGCGCTTTAAAGCTGTCGGAAAAGTCGTGGGTACCTTGTTTGTTTTTCATAAAGTAGAGATGTTTTGTTTTGGCAGGTTTGATGGCTGCCTTGATCGCTGAGATACTGACCGCACCAATAGGGGTAGGCGGTAGTCCTTTATGCTTGTACGTGTTGAAAGTGGAATTGTCATCCCTGATACGTGCTGGTGTCACTTTTATATGGGAATATTTCCCGTAATTGAGCGTGCCGTCCATTTGAAGTCTCATCCCTTTTTTCAAACGGTTGTGGATCACAGAAGAGACCAAAGGCATCTCTTCATTGTTTGCCGCTTCTTTTTGGATAATGGAGGCCATGACCAGGACTTTCAGCCACTGTTTTTTATCGTAATTCCCGTAAATTTTTTCAGAAAACCGTTGGTACTTTTTTTCAGATTCACGTACAAGAAAACTCATGAGATGTTTTTCTTTTATGCCGTAAGGTACATAATAGGTATCTGCATAGATACCGGCTTCTGGATAGGATGAGAATTTCAGATAGTATCTGTTCAGTTTGCCGGCATCCAGTTTGAGTTCTTTGGCAAGGAGTTCAAAAAATATTTCTGAAGTCTCTCCCGGAATAAGTGTTACTTTGTTAATGACGGCTTTGGCATTGGTGAGTTTATAGAGAAAATCGATACGGTTCAGCTCATTTTTCCCGATGTGTATCCAGCCGCTCTGGGGACTGCCCATGAAGCGTAAAATATAACTGTCAATAAAAGAGAGCTCATAGCCTTTTTTAGTCAGCTGTGATATAATATTTCCAATAGACCCCTGGGGAATAAAGAGTGTCTGCGTTGTTTTAACGGGGATAGTTGTGTAAAAGGCAAAAGAGATGATAAAAACCAGTATGATGTTCTCTGCCCATACACTCCATGTCCTCCATGTGGTTCTGCGTGATACACTCATTCTTTTGATCGTCCTTTTTCTTGCACTCTTTGCCTGGCTTAAACATGGTATCCATACGGATCATTTTCAGGTAGGCCAGTATGAAATTGACGGATTATACATTAAACTCGATAAAAAGCTCACACTTCGGGCAGATAAGATCATTTTACCGGAAACAAAAAGAAAGCCCTCTTTTGAGAATATTGATCAAACGTTTGACAAGATCAAATATCTTTTTACCTATTTTGATTATATAGAACTGGATGAAATTGATTTTAAGAACAATAAACTAAAATTTCTTTTTGTGGACAATATCCTATATATTACCTCGGATGATTATGAGATCGCAGGAAACATAGAAAGGAAAGGGAAAAAACTCATTGCCGATATCTCTTTGCTTTACATTAAAAAGGAGAAGATCAATATTGTCGGTAAATTGAAATATTTTCTCAATAAAGACAGGCTTGAGACCGAGGGTGAATTTGAAGCCTATAATATCAAGGGGAATTTTGCTGCATTCAAAGAGAATGACTCTGTCTCATTCGCAATGAAAAGTGATACTTTCTCTGACTTGAAGACGGTAACAGACAAGCTGCCGATCAAAGAGATCGTTAAAAGCTGGATCGCTGACAAGATCACAGCAAAAGAATACAAGTTGCACTCTTTGGTAGGAAAAGCCCGTATTGTGGACAATGCATTGAAAATGGATTTTAATGCATTGCGCGGTGATGCAACCCTGCGTCATGTCAAGATCCGGTATAAAGACGAACTTGACCCTGTGACCGCACAAGAGGTCAAACTTACCTATAAAAACCGTGCACTCTATTTTGATATTAAAAAACCGGTCTATAAAGACAGAGACCTGGAAGGCAGCAGGGTTTCCATCAGCAATATGAAAAAAGGGAAGATCGCACTGCTGCATCTTGACCTTCATGCAAAAAGTGAAGTAGACGAAGTGGTGCATGAAATTTTAAGAGCCTATCACTTGAATATTCCTGTAACGCAAAAAGGAAAAGTCGTATCAGCAGATATCAATTTGACGATACCACTGAAGAAAAAATATAAAAGTCCCGAAGAGAAAGCCAAGCATAAAGTAAAGGCTCTTGTTGATATTCAACTATCAGAAGAGAATGTTGTATATATAGACAAGCTATTTAAACTCCCTGTATCAGGCGGAGGGATTCACTATGATCAGGGGATCGTTGTACTGAAGAACGTTCATGTCAAAGAAAAATGGTATGAGGGTATTGTGAATGGAAATATCTATCTCAAAAAGAAAAAAGCTGATCTGAAACTGAAGGTAAAGCGTTTTCATTTAGGGAATAAAAAAGATACCTATTTTGATTTGAAGAATAAAGATCTGGTATTAAAGATCGATTACAAAAAACACATCATTGAGATACCGACATTAAATGTAAAAATGGTACGCAGTGATAAAGATTTCAGGATACAACTGTTGAATTTGAAAAGTATCAAACCCTATTTGAAAAAGATGGATATCCAAATAGACGGAGGAAAGCTTGAGATTGTAACGAAAGATTTCAAGACATATAACTATAGTGGTACAATCAAACGAAATTCCTGTTTCTTTTATGACAGGAATGATGTTTGCCATACGCAAGTACCATGCAAAGGAAAAGTCTCACCAAACGAATTTATTTTTCAGGCATTTAACGGTCGGTTAAATATCGATGTTGTCAAAGCTGTCATGAGAGTGAGCAATCTCAATATAGACCTCAAAGCATTTTTTGATGCCAGTGAGAAGAATATGCGATCCAGTACAGCTTCCATCAAAAAGAAAAATATTCGTATCGTGGGTAAGAAAAGTAAGCTCAGATATAAAGAGTATACCCTTGTGACAGACAACTACAACATTACTATTACACCCAAAGGCAATATAAATGCCATCGGAAACTTGGGAAAAGATAAGGTCAAGCTCGTTAAAAGAGGCAAAAATATTACCATTGAAGCATTGCGTATCAAAGACCGGTTGCTGCATCCTCTTATCAATTTCAACGGCTTGCATAATGGACGATATACGTTTAAAAGCCATGGCG
>CAZCBU010000185.1:0-3552 GCA_964496995.1 uncultured Sulfurovum sp. | reverse complement strand
GGGAAGCAATATTCTTATCGCATGGCTGATCTTCAGATGGCTGAAAAAACATAAATGGATATAAGGGGTAGAGAATGAGACCATGGGTACTTCTGGCGATCGCCCTGCTCTTTCTGGCAGGTGCGGGTATCTTGTCGATGTTGGAGAGTCAACCCGCATCGACATCAGTGACACAGGCGAAATAAAAGAGCCTACTCGTCGCTGTAGGCAGTGACATTGTACGCCGCGACCATCCCCTCAGGACTGAGACACTCCTGCTCGAAGAAGTCTACGATCTCCTGACGCTGGCAGTGACGCTCGAAATCCTCTACACTCGCCCACGCTTCATTAAAGACAATAGGCATACTTTCACCGGGGGCAAAGGGATTGTCGATATGTTTGGTCACACGGTAACGCAAGCATCCCTCTTCTCTAAGCGTATCAGGTTCCAGTGACTTGAGCTTCTCAAACAGTGCATCATACATCCCCTCTTTGGGTGTGAACTGAGCGATGCAGTAGAGTATTTTTGACATGGTCTCTCCTTTGGAATGAATGGGAGGATTATAGCACAGAAAAATTTGATTTAATCACTTGTTGACCTTCCAGATCTTTACCTCTTTTGCCATCAAAATAAACTTTGAACTGTTTTTTAGAAATATACCTCCAACGATCTTGCTTCCATTGATGATGTCATACTGTTCTTTGGTCCCCAGTTTCCATAAAAAGGCACCATGATCACCCGTTATAAGCATATATTCACTGTCATCACTGATCACTATCTCTTTTGCACCCATAAATCCGTCTGCTTCATAGGTTTGTATAATCCGTTTAGCTCTTGTATCATAAAACTTAACCTGTTTCTTTCTTGATGCGATAATCAAAGTATCTTTTCTGTGTTTATCAAACAACAAAGCGCCAATCTCTCGTAATCCTGCTTCTATCGTGTCAATATATGATACAGTCAGATCAGCACCCGAATGTGATCTTTTTATCTGCCATCGTTCGATCACTCCTTTATTCCCGCCCATACATAGTATTGTTCCGTCAGGAGATATGGCCAAGGCATCAATACGCATCCTATTGTATTTTTGAAAATTCGCTATATTGTGTGGTTTGATTGTTGCGATGTTCTTTTCGTTTTCTATATTGATGAATGATATCTTTTCTCCAGTGACAAGCAGTGTTTTACTGTCTGGCAAAAAGAGCTTTGGCTTGCCTATACCCTTTTGCTTGATCGTTTTGACAAACTTCTCACGAATTATATCCCAGATATGAATGTCCGATCCGTATCTGCCGACAGCCAGGTATTTCCCATCCGGTGATATCGCTGCGGAAAAACTGTTTTCAAGCTTTCCCGGAAGCTTTTTTACATTTGATAGTACGTTTGTATCATAGAGTTTCGCAACACTTCCACTAATCATAAAATGCTCTACCCCCGGTAAAAAGGCTGCACCGTTAGGTTCATAGCGGAGTAGATCTATTGTTTGGATACTTTTAACACGATCAAAGGCACTGTCAAGACTTTTGGGTTGATTGATATGTTCTTTGATGGGCATTTCCCGTATGAAACTGACTGTATTGTTCTCTTTTTTATTACAAACTCTCTGTAGGTGTTTATATATAAAGTGATCCAGTTTGATCTTGTCATCATTGACCATGATATAGTTAATCCCGTCATAGCTCTTTTGATTGAAAAAGATCACATCATTTTTATTTATCTGGATAAAGTCTGTACACAGTTTTCCTTTGGGAATACCGGTATAGGTCAGTTTGATACCGCCTTTCGGCATTCCTTCAATAATAACGTTTTTGCCAAAAGGTGTTTTGATCTTTCCACCCTTCCCTATCCACTGTTTGGAGATGAGTCCGTGTTTGATCGCTTTCGTGTTATTGAGATCAGGTGTGGGGATGTTTTCAAAAAGGTATGCGTAGTGTTTGAGTATTTTGTCTTTATGTTTGATACCGCTCCTCATATCTGTTACTGAAAAGGTTTTCTGTGGGTTTGGTGTGACTTCTTTGCTATGTAAATCGGCATGAAAAGGAAGTAGCTGTGTTGCATTGCAGTCAAAAAAATGTGCAAGTTCAGGAGAGTCCCCTTCTGCCTCTTTTTTCATATTGATCGTGGTTTTCCACCATAGCTGGGAGTAGAAGATATTGCCGTAGAAACGCTCTTTTAACCCTTCAATACGAAAGTCTTTTACTCTTGAGAAGATTAGTTTGAAATCCTCGTCGTCATTGTCTCCAACCAGACAGGATTTAAGTCTCAGCAGTTTTAATGCATCGATATTGGGTAGAGCTGCAGACTCTTTTTGTAAAAGTCTTTTCATCAAAGAGAGATATGCCGCTGCATACTTTTTCTTTTTGGGGTTATTTTCGTATTGCTTGAGATATGCTGTCAGGTGTTTTAGTCTGATCACTTTTTTGGTAGCGTTTGTTTGAAGTAGCGGATCTTTTTGAGGAACAAAAGGCTTAAGTTCGGTATGTGTAATGTTATGTTCACAGTACGATGCGATCTCCAGAGGCAGGAACTCATATTTGAGGCTGTAGTCTCTGGTAGCGATTACTCTGCTTGCCAGTTTCCGTTTAAAGTTGTGATAGAACTCTCCCCTGGTATATATTCCGTCACGTTTTTGGCACTCTGAGAGATAGAGCAGTTCCTGCTCCAGTCTCTTTCTTCTTTGAGGCTGATCATAATTGCGTATCATCTCTTCTTTCAGATATGCGACACGTCGAAGTATCTCTTTTTGGTGTGGTGTTGCATGCATCTTTTCTATCTGATCATAAATATTCTTTGGAATGCTTTTTGGGGGATAGTGTTTGAGGGCTGTCAGATTGTAGTCTGGTTTATGCTTCCCTTTTGGCATGAGGTGAAACTTTGGAGGGTTGGAGAGTGTCTTTTTTTGAAGCTTCTTATCATATCTGCGCATTTTTTCAGAGAATTCAGAGGCACCGTCAACATGAATGCTGCCCTCCACCCTTCTAAGCCGTTTGAGGCGCTCTTTTTCTTTTTCGTTCTGCAGAAGTGTCTCTTCGAGTATCTTGTCAAACCTGTAGTGAAGACGGCATCGGTTTTCCATATCACTGACAATGTGCCATAGCCGCCAGTAATCCAACTCTGTGTCAATAAGCGCATCCCTTTGATCAACATGTTCGATACGGTATTTCAGTGCAAGAAGATAATAGTAAAGCATCTCTTTCTCTTCAGATGAAAAGCATGAAAAGGAGTCGATAAACTGTTTACTCTCCAGGGGAAGCTTATCTGAGAATTTTGCAGCATTGAGCAGAGAAAAGAAAAATAGAGCTATGAGTATAATAAATTTCATACGATTACCTTTTGAAATATATTTCCAATCATATCAAAATATTTAAAAAATATATACTCAAAAAAAGATCCCAAATCTCGAAATAGGATTCTTTGAATATGTGCTATGCTCGTATTTAGGGGGTTTGTGTAAAACTTGAGTCGCACCCATAGTTCGATGATGGTTTTACGCAAAGCCAATGAATGCGATGATGGCGCAGAGTCATGAATTTCTATTTCGAGATTTGGGAAGATGTCTTTATGCTAACAGA
>CAZCBU010000184.1:0-5723 GCA_964496995.1 uncultured Sulfurovum sp. | reverse complement strand
CTAGTTTAGAAAAAATAGATTTAACAAGTGCGAATGTACAAGTAATTTCTTTAAATTTATCAGATGTAGTTGATTTAACTGATGCAGATAATACTATCACTATTATAGGCAATTCTTCTGATAGTGTAAGTTTGAAAAATGAAAATGGAAATAATTGGTCAACATCTAATTCTGTGACAGAAAATGGTCATATATTTGATATATATAGCAATAGTGGTGATCCTACGGTTACATTGAAGGTTGAAGATACCATAAATGATACTGTTGTTTGATTGTAAAGTTGTTTGGTGGTTTTTTTAATTGTCAACCTTGTATACACATATGGTATAAACAGAAACTTGTAATTTTATAGGTACTTTTCAAAGCCTAATCTTTTTAAGATAAAAGTAGTGTGTTTATACTAGATGGATAAAAAGGGAACATTTACTTGAATTCAAGAATATGAATTTAGGTTCAATAATAGAGATGAATATTTATTAAAAATTTTCAGAAAATTACCTCTAAAACTAGTCTAACTCTAAAAATAATAAAGCAAAAAGGAAATAAGCAAAGAGAGTTAGTTACTAATTTATAAGTATATATACGTATTGAAAATATATTTTTGGAAAAAACTGCTGAAAAATATTTAAATATTTCAGTAGAAGCATAAGCACTTAATGGTGGGCTCTCGGGGACTCGAACCCCGGACCACTCGGTTATGAGCCGAGTGCTCTAACCAGCTGAGCTAAGAGCCCACGATTAAATGCTGTGACGTTTCTTTGTAGAAAAAATCTTTATTTGACGGCCGGTTTTTCTTTGGGAGTCATGCTGATTTTCGCGTCAGAAGTATATCGATTGTAGTCTTTAAAAGCAATTAAATTCTCCAATATCCCGAAAATTACCGCAAAAATAATAAAAGAGGTTCCTCCATGGCTGAACATGGGCAGAGGAAGCCCCACAACAGGTGCCATACCGATGATCATGTAAATGTTCACACCCATGTATACGAAGAAGAGAAATGCCAGTCCGGAGGCAAAGGTTTTGATGTAATAGTCGTTTGCATATTTGGCGGAAATATACAGCAGGTTGAAGATAAGCAGTATATAGAGTCCAATGACCGTCAGCATACCTTTAAAACCGAACCTCTCCCCAAGATAGGCAAAGATGAAGTCTGTTGAGGAGACAGGCAGGAACTTCAACTGTGTCTGCGTAGCATCTTCTTTTGGCTTCCCTTCAAGTCCGCCGGAACCAATGGCAATAAGTGCCTGCCTGACCTGGTAACTCGGTTTACTTACCGCATCGACGATACGCTTTTTCTGATAATCTTTCAGCCCGTACTCATAGGCCATGGGTGCTGCGGCACCTATGAGGATGAGGATCACGGTCCAGATCTTCCAGTCGATCCCGATGATGAACAGTATACCGTAACCGGTGATGAGAAGCACGAGTGCCGTTCCCAGATCGGGTTCTTTTGCGATCATCAGGAAGGGGATGATGATCACTAGAGAAAGCTTGATGAAATTGAACAGACCATAGCCGCTTTGCGGAGGCGGCTTTTTGACAATAAGATAGGCGAGCAGCATGATCACGGAGACTTTCATGAACTCTGAAGGCTGTATGGTCAGGCCGATACCTGGGATGGTTATCCATCGTTTGGCACCCAGTACAGAAGTACCTACAATAGGGACTGCTGCCAGCAAAGCAAGGTTTGCAATGTAGTAGAGCGGTGCGAACCACCACAGGATCCTTCGCCAGGGAATGAACATGGAGATGGTAAATGCAATAGCCGCAAGGATATAATAGATGATCTGTTTTTTATAGAGGTAGGGATTGATCTCGTAAACGAGATAAGCGGAAATAGCAAAGATGGGAAGGAGCTGAAGTATGAGGATATAGGAAAAATTTTTAAAAACACGTTTATCCAGACCTACTGCACCATCCATATTTTTCCTTCATTTTTAGGGTATTATATCAGAAAGAAACTAAGGTTTGATATGATTGATTTTTACAGGTTTGACTCCCTTGAAAAATATGACGGTCTGCTTCATGCGGTCAGCACAAGATCTGCAAATGATGCCTATGGTTTTTCCCTGGCTTTGCATACGGGAGAAGAGGCAGAAAAGATCATAAAGAACAGGGAGTTTGTCTCCAAAATGCTTGAAACTGACAGGAAACTGCATTTCATAGTGGCAGAACAGACCCACAGTGACCACATTGAAGTGATAAGAGAGTCAGAGACAAGAGGATGGGACAGTCTGGGCGATGCCATAGCGGACTGTGATGCGCTTGTGACAGACCTGAAAGAGGTTGTGCTTACCATCCTTACTGCCGACTGTGTACCGATCCTGTTGTTCGACAAAGAGAAAAAGGTCGTGGCAGCCGTACATGCAGGATGGAAAGGTACCAAATCGGAGATCGCAGCCAAAACAGTATGCAAGATGCAGGAAGAGTTCGGTTCTGATCCTGAGGATATCGTTGCAGGGATTGCGCCTTCCATAGGCCGATGCTGTTACGAAGTGGGAGAAGAGGTGGCAAAACATTTTTTCGATCTGCCCGATGGATATACGAAAAAGGGAGAAAAAACGATGCTTGACCTTCCATATATTAATAAATATCAGTTGCTCGAAAACGGCTTGAAAGAGGAGCATATTGAAATGAGTGACACCTGCACAGCCTGTGAAACACAAAGGTTCTTCTCCTACCGAAAAGAGCAGGGCTGCAGCGGAAGATTTATGAGTATGATAGGGATGGTGGAATAAGTAGGGTGGCGCACTTGCCCACCTTTTATGAAAATCACACAAAGTGTGCCTTGTCGTACCGTACGTCTTTGTAAACAAAGTAAAAAATAAATAGTTTCAGATATTTATCGAAACACATCTGCATCCGTATCACAATGCAGTGTGAGTTCATACACCCATTGCTGCAGATCGAACATATCTTCATAGATCCTGAAATTCCTGTCAATGAGGGCTTCTGAAAAGAAAACATCATCAGGCGGGAATGTTGTGTAGGCATACATGGCACCCATCAGGTACAGGTAGCTGTTGCTGTCTGTTGCTTTGCAATCTCTAGGCATACGTTTGTATTTAGCTTCCGGGAGTGAGTAGCCTTTGGCTTTCAATGCTTCCAGAATGTGATGCAGTTCTGTACGTCTCTCTTCATTCTGTATGTATTCACGATAGGTGGCAAGCAGGGTGGGTTTGAAATTGCGTATACCGCTGGCGACGAAGATCTCCTGCGGGTCATAATGCATGTAAAAAGAAGAACTTTGCATGCGGTGGCCGCTTCCCTGCCAGAAGATGACCCCTATGCGTGTTTTGATGGGATCGTTCAGATGGAACCGGGCGTCACGGTAGATGCGGAAGAGGGACTTGTTGGTCTTTGGGATGGCGTTGATGGTGGGAACGAGGATCTGTAAATGTTCTCCCATCTCTTCCACATAGGCCTTGTTGGGAGTGACGATGACGTGTTCATACTCTTCTCTGTTAGCATCGAGCCACTCTTTGGAGTTGTTGATAATGATCTTGTCGAGGAATTGCAGTCCCTCTTGGGGAAAACCGTTGAAGTGCATTTAGTCTACCCTCAAGTCTTCATTGGCACCCAGTTCCATGACTTTCCAGGGAAGTCCCTGAATCATCAGTTCATCCATGAACGGGTCCGGATCGAACTCTTCAATGTTGAAGACACCTTTGCCCTGCCATTTGCCTTCGAGCATCAGTTTTGCACCGATCATGGCAGGAACACCGGTCGTATAGCTCACACCCTGGCTCATGACCTCTGCATAACACTGCTCATGGTCGGAGACCTGGTAGATATAGACGGTCTTCTCCTGGCCGTCTTTGATCCCTTTTGCGAAGATCCCGATGTTGGTCTTCCCTTTGGTCCTCGGCCCGAGACTTGCCGGATCGGGAAGCAGAGTAGACAGGAACTCCATAGGCACGATCTTCATACCTTTGTGTTCAACAGGTTCAATACCCAGCATACCGACATTTTCAAGACATTTCATGTGTGTCAGGTAAGACTCTCCGAAGGTCATGAAGAAACGGATACGTTTCAGCCCTTTGATATGTTTGACCAGAGACTCCATCTCTTCATGGTAGAGCAGGTAAGAGTCTTTAGGCCCGATCTCCGGGTAGTCCCAGACCTGCTTGATCTCCATGGGATCTGTCTCTATCCAATTTCCATCTCCTTTGTCATCTTTTTCCCAATAACGCCCTTTTGCGGAAACTTCACGCAGGTTGATCTCGGGGTTGAAGTTGGTCGCAAAAGGATAGCCGTGATCACCGGCATTGCAGTCAAGAATGTCGATGGTATGGATCTCGTCGAAGTAGTGTTTCTGTGCATAGGCACAGAAGACATTGGTCACACCCGGATCAAAACCTGAACCGAGCAGTCCCATAATATTTGCTTCTTTGAACTGTCCGTCTCTTGCCCACTGCTCTTTGTACTCGAATTTGGCTGTGTCCGGATGTTCATAGTTGGCTGTATCGAGATAGTCCACACCGGTCTGTGTACAGGCATCCATGATGCTAAGGTCCTGGTAGGGAAGTGCCACGTTGATGACGATATCGGCATCGGTTTCCCTGATCAGTGATGCAAGCTCAGAGACGGAGTCCGCATCGACCTTCGCTGTTTTCAGTATGACACCGGTCTTTTCTTTGATATTGTCTGCAATGGCATCACATTTACTGAGTGTACGGCTTGCCAGCGTAATGTCACCAAAGCTCTCTTCATTCATCGCACATTTGAAAGCAACAACATTCCCGACACCGCCGGCACCGATTATAAGGGTTTTTTTATGACTTGGCATTGAGTGCCTCCTTGCGTCACACAGTTTGTATTAGATATATTATTGTACTCGATTTGATATTAAATTCCTGTTTGCGTAGGGTGGGCAATTGCCCACCACATGGTTCTTTGGTATTTGCGTAGGTTTTTTTGGATCTGATATTATATTTTTGTTTGTGTGGGGAGGTGTGCAATTGCACATCTTACGGGTATTTATGGTGTTGTGTGATTTATATACCATGGTTATTTTGTATTTTATGTGGGATGATGGTTGCGCAATTGTATACCCATGGGTATTTCCTGTTTGCGTAGGGTGGGCAATTGCCCACCTTTTTCATATTATCCAATTCTAAAAACATGACAATATGACATATTTTTATTTTCCAAATAATAATTCTGATAGAATCACTCATGGCAAATTATAAAAGAATATTCGCAGATGGTTATAGTTATTTCATTACGATTACTACCCACAGACGCAATCCTATTCTCATAGAAAATATCGAACTGTTACGAGAGAGTTTCAGGCAGAGTAAGAGGAAATTTAATTACAAAATAGATGCTATTGTGATCATGCCGGACCATTTACATATGGTGATCACACCTGCGATTTGTATGGAGTATCCTAAAATCATAGGATACATCAAAGCATATTTTTCCAGACATTGTGATGAGAAATATTATATTGAACAGACACAGTCATATAGCCGATATGCCAAAAGACATAAAGCTGTATGGCAGAAGAGATATTATGAACATACCATACGAGATGAAAAAGATATGTTGGAAAAAATAACCTATATGCAAAATAATCCTGTTAAACATGGTTTGGTTGAGAGTATCAAAGATTGGGAATATTCATCATTTTAAGGTGTGGTTATTTTGTATTTGCGTAGGGTGGGCAATTGCCCACCACGTGGTTATTTTGTATTTATGTGTGGGGAGGTGTGCAATTG
>CAZCBU010000183.1:0-8431 GCA_964496995.1 uncultured Sulfurovum sp. | reverse complement strand
GTCACTGTAGAGATTTGTGATGCAACAGGTACTAGCTTACTTGCAAGAGCTATTACAGATACTAATGGTAATTATATTTTCTCAAGCGATACAGCAGGCACTACAACAGGTAGTCATATTTATGGTATCGTAACGCTACAACCAAATATAAACTATATTGTTCGTATCCCTAATGTAAGTGGCGGTAGTAAGCAAGGTGCATTGGGAAGTAATGTCTTAACCGTATCAAATACCGGAGAGGGAACAGATACAAATATCAATGACAGTGACGGTACAGCCAATGGAATCAATGCCGATGCAGCCGTGGAGGCAACAGATATTCCACAAGCCGGTGCCAATAACCATAGTTTCGACTTTGGATTTACACAACCAGCAAGCCTGGGAGACAGAGTCTGGTATGATGATAATGCAAATGGGATTCAGGATAATGGTGAAGGTAGTGTAAGTGGCGTGAGAGTCTATTTGTTAGACAGTAATGGAGATCGTATTCAAGATGTTAATGGTCAAGATATATTCTGTGATACGAATAATTCAGGAGAGTATCTTTTTGAAGGACTTACCCCGGGAACATATTCTGTTGAGTTTGATCTAAATACTTTACCAGATAATTATGAGGTAACTATTTCTGATCGGGGTGGTAATGCATTAGACTCAGATGCTAATGAAACTACCGATAAAACATCTGCAGTGACACTTTCCCCGGGAGAGCATAATCCAACATTGGATATGGGGATCCATAGGGTAGGTGCAACGGAAAATACCCCTTACCTAATTGGAACACATTTTTGGATCGATGGTAGTAATGGAGGGTATAATGACGGTATTTATCAGGAAGGAGTTGAGACACCTATAGGTGGAGCTTTAGTAGAACTTTTGGATGAGAATGGCAATAAACTTTACTGGAGTGATGCGGCACATAGTAGTTTAACAACAACACAAACACAATGGCCGGCAGAAAAAATAACGACAGCAACAGGAGAGTATGGCTTTGATGTACCGGCAGGAACATATCAGGTTAGATTTCATATTCCTCAACACCTTATTGATGATGAGTATGCTTTTGTACCGCAAGGTAATAATACAGATAATAATATAAATCAAAATGTTGCAGATGGAAATGGTCTGACTCAAACAGTTATTGTTGGGCCGGGATATAAAGTTGAAGATCTCACACTGGATGCAGCTGTACATTGTACATGTGCAGATGCACCGGTTAAATCTAATGGGGGTGATGCATTAAGTATGTGGGGAATGTCTTTAATGGCATTTATAACACTGATAACAGGACTTTTCTTTGTTGGAAAAGAAGAAGAACAGAGAGTTTAAGGAAAAAATAATGATGAATAAAATAGTATTTTCAAGTATAGCAATAATTGCATTGAGTATTACTTCACTTGCAGGAGGTAAAGCAATGTCTCCTGTAAATTCTGAAGTCGTGCCTATTGTTCCTCCTGTTCCAGTGATCAGTCCATGGCCTATATATGTAGGTCTTGGACTGTTAGCAGTAGGGATCGAAAGAGATCCATGTCCTTGTGCACCAGGTGATAATATAGAAGATCATCGTTACGGTGGTATTGTTAGAGCAGGATGGGATTTTAATCCTTATATAGGTGTAGAAGCCAGAGCTTTAAAAACATTTGGAGGTACTGTCTTCTCAGAAACAGAGCATTACGGGATTTATCTGAAACCTCAGTATCATGTAACTCCGCAAATGAATGTATATGGACTGATAGGATATGGTAACACTAAAATAGATTACACCAATGGTGTAAAAAGTAGTACAACTGATGAAAATGGACTTTCTTATGGTGCAGGGATTGAATATGACTTTACTGCAGATATAAGTGAAGGAACATACAGTAGAATGTTTGATGGACAGGGTGACCAGGAGAAAGGCTGGGGAGTGTGGGTAGATGTTCAACATCTTCTTTCTAACGCAGGTGCTGTGCACACAGATTCCAATATTATTACTGCAGGAATCACTTACGACTTTTAAAGTCGAAGGGGTAATAAAAATGGTGGGTATGCCCACCGTGGATCATTTTAAAAATCAAATGGTTGGAAGACCATAACCCAGAAGTTTATGCCTTCGTCTCCGTAGGCAACATCAACACGTACGGGTACCTCTGCTGCCATAGCACGCAGTGAGACTCCCACGTCAAATTTCATATCTTGTAGAAGGTCTGTGTTGTAGGTGTCGTTGACTCTACCGGCTTCTACGAAACCGACAACTTGTAACCAATCTACCGCTACGGGGATATAATCATTTTTTCTAAATGGATTCCAGTCGAGTATTGCTCTATATTCTGCTGTACCGTAAACGACTGCTTTGTCGGAGAAACGGTCTGTATTGTATCCTCTCATACGGAACATGCCTCCAAGTCTTCCACCTTCCCATGGTGGTGGTCTGTGCGCAGCAATTACTAAATCATCTCCTCTCTCCCATGAAAAGGAGTATCCTGTCCAGAAACTCATTGCTAAGACATTTTGTTGGGTAAATGAGAATGTTGGTAAATCAACATAGTGATTATATTTGAATTCTAGAAAATCCCAACTTTGAACGGAATCTCCCCAGCCAAAATCTTTAGAGTATTGTAGTTTAAACTGATAACCGCGTGAAGGGTTCAGGTCATAGTCAGTATTGTCATGGTCGACAAAAAAACGTAAACCGTTGGTATCCCACTTCTCCAGTCCACCAGAGGAATGATCTACACCAGTTGTGGGTGCTATGTAATTTTCAAACGAATTGTGTTCATAAAATCCACTGATACCTATGCCTGTTCTTCCTGTAACAAAGGGTTTGCCTCCCCCGTAACCTTCTCTACCGACGGCAAATCCATTTTTAAGTGTGTAGTGTCCTTCCGGGTTATCGAGACCATCACCCATAGGGAGCACATATCTGAAGTTGATAAAAGCAAAATCTGAATCACCAGAAGTTTCTACATAATTGTTTTCATCTGAGTTATTTTTATGGTCAAAAATATAGTAACGTGCTTTTGGAAAGTAACTTTTCATCCCAACGGCAGATAAAAGAAGTCGTTCCGTTCCTGGTACCACATAGTCGAAGATTGCAGCAAATCCTCCAGCAAAGTTTGCTGTATCTTCCTGACCGTTGGTAATGATGTCTTGTTCTGCACCATAAAAAAGTGTAGCTATTGCGGTGACCTGTGGTTGTAAAAAACCTTTTTTAATGACACCAACACCACCGGAAAAACCTGTGGAATCTGTGGAAAAGACATAAGGAACATAGACAATGTCTTTACTACCAGCTTCAGAGACATTGTTCTCTGTCAAAGTATCTTTTGCCAATAGCGGCTGGCTCATAAGAAGCGATGCGGTGAATGTTGAAAGTAATAGTTTAGTTTTCTTTTTCATGAATAAATTATAGCCAAACATTATTAGATTATTTAGGATATAATATTTATATTAACTAATTGATATTTAGATGAGGATGACGTAATGGAAATGAAGCAATGTACGACACTGGAAGAAGCAAGAGAAAAGATCGATAAGGTAGATGAAGAGATCGTTAAACTGATCGCAGAACGCAATAACTACATTAAACAGATCGCACATTTCAAAAACTCTGTTGAAGAGATCAAAGCAGAAGACAGGATCGCAGATGTGATCTCTAGGGTTCGGGAACAGGCCATTTCTCTCGGACTCTCTCCCAATCTCATCAATGAGCTTTATGTAAAAATGATCGATGCTATGGTAGAGAGTGAAGTGGCAGAATTCAACAATGCAAAGAGTTTTTAAACACCGGTTTTAATCTTTTTTCTCTTCATCATCTCCAGAGGTGGCAACATCAACTGCCGCTCCGGCAACAGAGCCTGCTACATCCACCGTAGCAGAAACAGCGGAACCTGCTATAGAGATAGGGGCTGTTACAACCTGTGTACATCCCGACAATAGAACCAAAATAAAAAGCGTGTATATGTATATATTTTTCATGATGTAAGTATAGCAAAAACTATGTCAGGTCTTCTGTGTACTCTTTTGCACACAGAGTATGATAGAATTACATATTGACATATGAAGGCTGGAAATGAAAATACTGTTACTTGAGGATGATGCGATCCTTCAGGATATTATAGAAGAGTATCTGCAGGAGACCGGGTATCAGGTTGAAAGTTTTTTTGACGGAGAAAAAGCTTTGGATGCCATAGGAAGCAGCAATTATGACATGCTGCTCTTGGATGTGAATGTACCCAATATCGACGGTTTTGAGATCCTCTCCTATTTGCGTGATATTGGCAATACGACCCCGGCGATCTATATTACTTCACTCGCAGGGATAGATGATCTGAAAAAAGGTTTTGATCTGGGTGCAGATGATTACCTCAAAAAACCTTTCGATCTTGAAGAGTTGAATGCCCGGATACAGCATATCATGAAAGTACATCGTTTGCAGGAAGAGATAGAGTTTGACGGCATGAAGTTCATTCCCAAGGCACATCAGATCATTATGCAGGATAAAGTGATCGATATGCGTCAGAAAGAGGCACAGGTATTAGAGTATTTTGTACGTAATGAAGGAAAGATCATCTCTTGTGACGAGATCATTGAAAATGTCTGGGATGACGAATCTGTCCCTACCCATGCGACCATTCGTACCTATATCAAGAACTTGAGAAAAATGTTCACCAAAGAGTATTTTGACAATATCAAAGGAGAAGGTTATCGTTTTAACATCATATGAGCGTAGATCACTTGTCAGTTTCCTGACACTGTATCTCGGATCTGTTTTTATTTTACTGGCAATTATAGGTTATCTGTTTTTTGAAAATAACAAGGCTTCTATGAAATCTGCCATGAAATTTGAAATGATGTATCAGGCACGTATGCTTTTTTCCGATATTGTGTTGAAAGCGATGCTGAATGTTCCGGGTGGTATTACCGTGACGGAACGTAAGACTTTTCTTGAAAATCTGAAAAACTGTCGTTTTAAGGTAGGCTATTATGATGAAGATAGAAAAGCAATATTTACAGAGATCAAAGATAATATAAAATTTGATAAGGATTTTTATATTGAAAATAACCAGTGCTATACTGTTACACAGAATCAAACAGTACACCTGGGTATCAAATATATTGTGTTGAAAGAGAGTGACCTTGCTGCCAGGATACAGGAATTGCGTATCAGGATCATAGGGTATCTGATACTCTCATTTCTCCTGATGGGGATCGTAGGGTATTTCCTTGGAAAACTGTTTTTAAAACCGGTCAGAGAACAGATAGAATCTCTTGACAGATTCATCTCCGATACGACACATGAACTCAATACACCCATTTCAGCGATCTTGATGACCACGCAGTCCTTAAAGGGAAAAGATGACAAAAAAATAAAAAGACTTGAAGCAAGTGCCAAGCGCCTTTCTGTCATGTACAGTTCGCTGACATACCGGCTTGAAGGAAAAGTGGAACCTTCCGAAGTACTTTGCTTTTCCCAGATCGTTGAAGAGAGGGTAGGGTATGTAAAAGAGTTGATCGATTCAAAACGTTTGCATATTGAACTTGATCTTGAGCCCATGGAAGTGTTTATGGCAAGATCTTCATCACACAGGCTCATTGACAATCTTCTTTCCAATGCTATCAAATATTCCGATGTAGGTGACAGTATCTTTATTTTGACCAAAGATCATGTTCTGACAGTAAGGGATACAGGTATCGGGATAGACGAAAAAGTACAGGAAGATATTTTTAAACGTTACAGTCGTGCCAATGAAGAGAGAGGCGGATTCGGGCTTGGACTGAATATCGTGTTGTCGATCTGTAAGCAGTACAAGATCAAAATAGATCTTGCATCTAAAAAAGGAGAAGGCAGTACTTTCATACTGACTTTTCCAAAAGTAAAAAAAGCAAAGAAGTAATTATTCGACACTCTCCATGAGAATATTGATAATGTCCGACATGGTCAGGATACCCTGAAGTTCATTGTTGTCAATGACAAGCAGACGTTTGATACTGCTTCTGACCATCATCCTTGCAGCATATTTTACATTGAGTTTGGCAGAAACGGAAATAGCAGGTGTCGCTGCGATATCATAGACATTCAGAAGGTCAATGTCGCCATCTTCTGCCACAATGCTTTGTAAAATGTTTTTAAAAGTAAGCAGACCATAGGCAGAGTCCGGTTTTGTTTTCTCTACGATGACTGAACGGACCTTATGGACCTTCATCAGGTTGAGTGCTTCCCTCACTGTTGCCATAGGTGATACAATTACCAGTTTATCTTTGCTTGTCATTACATTTTCTACTAACATCTCAATCTCCTAAAGTGTTATTTTAATATTGTCTTCAAATTTATGAAGTTCTTCTGTATCAAGGCCTGCTACATGACTGAGTGGAAAGGTGAAAATATATCCGCTGTTCTCATGATCATCCAGGTTGAATTTTTCCCTCAAGGCTCTCATGACTGTCAGTGAAAGTCTTTTTGGCAAGATAAAAAGCAGGGCAGAGACATTCTCTTCAAGTGTCAATCCGAAAAATACCTTTTTCTCTTTGAGTCCGATATTTTTTCCGTGTAAAATGGTCACAGAACCTGCTCCTGCCTCTTTGGCGACTTTGATGGCTTCTTCTTCATCCGAGTCCTGTATCACTGCGATCAGTGCTGTAAATTTCATCTCTGCTCCTTTAACTTTTTCTTTTTGTAGTACTCTGCATGTATCCCGTATCCCATCACGGTAAGCATGGGGAAGAGTGAGGCAAATGCAATGAGCCCGAAACCATCTATGAGGGGATTCCTGCCTTCAATATTTTCTGCCAGACCCAACCCAAGTGCTGCAACAAGCGGTACGGTCACTGTTGAAGTGGTCACTCCCCCACTGTCATAGGCAATAGGCACGATATATTTAGGTGCAAAGTAGGTAAATATGATTACCAGTATGTATCCTGCAATAATATAATAATGTATAGGATCACCACTGACAATACGGTAAGACCCTAATGCAATACCTATAGCCACCCCTAATGCTACCACCATTCTAAGTACATTTTGTTTAATGTTTCCTTCAGAGATCTCTTCCGCTTTAATAGCAATGGCCAAAAGTGCAGGCTCTGCCATGGTCGTGGAAAAACCTATGAGAAAGGCAAAGAGGTATATGAGCAGGTCGTTCTTCATATCGGTCAGTTGATAGGCAATGGTCTCACCGATAGGGAAAAGCCCCATTTCAAGCCCTACAATGAATGCATAGAGTCCAAGGATCACCATAATAATACCAGTGATGATCTTATGCAAGTGTGCCACCGGTTTTTTAATGATAATATACTGGAAGAAGAAAATCACTGCAATAATGGGTGTCACATCTTTGATGGTGCCGACAAGGTCATAAAAGAGATCGCTCCAGACAAAATGATCGATCTGAGGGGCGTGTTCCGAGACAGCTTGTACAGCAGTCTGTACGGTAGCAGGTATCTCTGCCGAAGAGTAGGCAAGAATACCATAGAACTGTACAAAGATCATAGGGGTCAGTGAAGCAAAAGCGATGAGACCAAAACCATCAATGGCAGGGTTTCGGCCTTTGATGCTTGAAGCCAGACCGATACCCAATGCTGCTACCAATGGTACCGTTACGGTTGAAGTAGTGACTCCACCTGAGTCATATGCAAGTCCTATGATCTCTACAGGGGCAAAGAAGGTAATGATGACCACTAAAATATACCCGGAGATGATGTAGTATGCAATAGGATGCCCAAGCAAGATACGCAGTACTCCAAGGGCAATGGCAAAACCGACAGAGAATGCCACGGTCATACGAAGCCAAAATGCATTGATGAGCCCGTGGGAGATCAGTGCTGCCTTGTTGGCAATGGCAATGAGTGCCGGTTCTGCGACGGTGGTGGAAAATCCGATGGTAAAAGCAAAGGTGAGCAGCCAGAAAACAGAGCCTTTCCGTGCAAAGTCCACAGCCAGTCCCTCACCAATGGGAAAGATCCCAAGTTCCAAGCCACGGATGAAGAGTGCCAATCCCACAGCTACGATCGTCAAACCAATAACAATAGAAGTAAGATTATCCGGCACAGCACGGATGATAAATCCCTGGAAAAATGCCACAACAATGATAATGGGAAGCAGGTCTTTAAATGAATTTTTTAGATCTCCGCCAAATATCTTCAAGCTTTCTTTCATAAAAAGAATTATAGCCAAGACATCTTCAAGCCATGGAGATATGAGGACTTAAAAATATTTTGTCTGCCATCTATGTTTCAATTAGTGTTAAAATTTGAATTTCTGGGTTTTTAAGACCCTGAATTTACGAACCTCTTTATTGGCCTCAAGTCCCAATGCTTTGGCACCTTTATCTGTCAAGAGCTGCACGCCCAAAGTCAGTGTAAGTATATCACCTGCTTGCAATGCTGTCTTGAAATCGGCCTTTTTATGGGCATAGATCAGTGTGTCTTTGAGTGTACCTGTGGCATCCCATGGCAT
>CAZCBU010000182.1:0-7429 GCA_964496995.1 uncultured Sulfurovum sp. | reverse complement strand
AGTTCATCCAGTGCTTTTTCAGAGACTTTGTTTCGTACATACCACAACCCTAAAGCATGGTGCAGTATACCCATCTTCGGCAATATAGAAATACCTTTTTCCAAGACCTCAAATGCTTCATTGTTTTTTCCCTTCTGCATTAAGAAATTGCTGTAATTGATGTAGGCCGGTACAAACTGTGGTTGAAGACGCAAGGCTTCTTCGTAAGCTTTTTCAGCCTTTTGGGGCATTTTACGGTTGCTGTAGTAGATCCCGAGTGAAAGCTGCGATTCCGGACGTTCCGCAGTGAAAAGCAGTGTTTTTTCATATTCGTCAAAAGCTTTTTCAAGTACCTCTTTTGTTTGGGCATCTAGCTGTCCCAGAGGGAATGCAGCCAGCTGACGCGCTGCCTCTGTCCTGACTGTTTTGACCGGGTCCTTCAGCATTTCAAAGGTCTGTTTCATACGCATTTTCGGAGGAAAAGCTTCCAGGGCCTGAAGCGCTGCTCTACGCACTTTTGCATCAGATCTTCTCAGCATCTGCAATGTGGTTGTATAAGTCTGCTTGGAAGGATAATTCCCCAAATATGCTGTGACTGTTGCTTTGGCAATATCGGGTGCATCGCTCATCAGTACTTCATAAAGTGCTTTAGGAGCACCCTCTTCATTCGTTCTCAATGCCTGCAGAGCATGGGCAAAATTCTGTTTGCCTACAGGTGTCTTTCCATACCATTTTTTTACGGCATCTGCAGCCCATACGGCATCTCTGTCTGTATGGCAGAGGTTACAGGCATTGGGCACCTCTTTCATCTCTACCGAGATGTCGGGTCTAGGAATACGGAATGAGTGGTCGTTACGGCTGTCCACCCCCATATAGGTACGGGCAGGCATATGGCAGCTGACGCAGGAACTGCCTGCACTTCCCACTTTGTGTTTGTGGTGTAAGGCTGCCGCATACTTCTCTTCTTTATGACATTGGTAACAGACTTTATCTCCTGCTGCCCTTCGCTTTAGGGTATGAGGATTGTGACAGTCTGTACAGGTCACCCCTTTGGCATACATTTTACTCTGTAAAAAAGAGTCATAGACATAGACTTCATCCTCTATCTTCCCATCGGGGAAATAGAGTCCCTCATCAAGAAGGACCGCAAGGTAATGGTCTGAGAACTTGTCTCCCGGTGTGAAGTCATCATCGAGCTGTGAGCGTCTTGAATGACATTTCGCACACACTTCTATCTCTTTATCGGTCAAAGCATTTCTATGAGAAGAAGTGTTGCTGTCCCATTTGCCGACTTTATATTTTAAAGAGAGTGGAAAACCTTTATTTGAAACATTGAGATCTTTGTTCTTACTCCACTCCATATGTATTGAGGCAGGACCGTGACAGGCTTCACAGGAGACATTGATGCTGCTCCATGTCGTATGGTAACTTTTGGTCTTGGCATCATAATTCTTTTTTAAGTTCGTAGAGTGACAGTCTGCACACATATAGTTCCAGTTCATATTGGGACCTGTCCAGTGCAGGACATCTCCGGCAGTCACATTGTCATCAGCATGAATATGGTACCAGCGCTGTCCTCCCTCCTCTTTGCTCCTGTTATCCCAGGTAGGGTCAAGTACCTGTATCTTTCCGTCAGGGAACTTTATCATGTATTGCTGAAGCGGGTAGATCCCGAAAGTATAGGCGATCTCATAGTCATGCAGTTTGCCATCGGGTCCATCTGTCTGCACCATGAACTTGCCGTCTTTTTTGTAGAAGGTGGAAACCATACCGTTGTAATCAAAAGTTGTATTGTTAAAATCTGCTTTGACAGAATATGCATCTGCCAGCATCATCGCCATATCATGGTCAGAGCCCTGCCATTGTATGACTTCTTCTTTATGACAGGCTATACAGGCCTTATCACCGACATATGTTGCATTGTTATCTGCAAAAAGTGCAGTAAAAAAAACCAGGAAGAGGTAAAATTGTTTTGACATTGTTGACTTTCAGATTTAGGTAGAATTATTTTAGCATAATTCGATGCAATTGAACCATTAAGATAATAACACTCAAGCTTCTACTATAATTATAAAACCAAAAAAAAGACTCACCTCCATGACAAAACAGCATTTCCTTTATCTATTACTCTTTATCCTATTCCTTTCCGGCTGTAATGACACATCCACAGCCACGCTTTATCAACCAAAACACACAGGTAAAAGTGTTAATTTTCTTAATGATGTCAAACCTATTCTCGACAAACGCTGTGTCTCCTGCCACTCCTGCTATAACTCTCCCTGCCAGGCAAAATACAGCTCATTTGAGGGGATCGATCGAGGTGCAAGTAAAGACCTGGTCTATGATGCCACGCGTCTCTTTGCAGATGACCCAACCCGCCTTTTTGTAGATGCCCAAAATACCAAAGAGTGGAGAGAAAAAGACTTTTACTCTGTCACACAAAGCCTAAACCCTCTCTCTGTACAAAATGACTCCATTATGGGGCAAATGCTACGTGATAAAATGCTGAACCCTGAGTATGTAGCAGAATATTCACCGGAAAATGACAAACTTATCTGCCCGAGAAATCAGGGTGAAATGCAAAAGTATCGTAAGAAAAAACCCAAACACGGTATGCCTTACGGTTTTCCTTCCTTACAAAAAAAAGAGTATAAGACTTTAATGCACTGGCTTGACCAGGGTGCCAGAGGCCCAAACAAAACACAACAGAAAAAACTGACAGACCCAAGCAGCAAAGCTTTAAAAGAGATGCGAAAATGGGAACATTTCTTAAATCACAAAGATGCCAAACATGCCATGACCGCTCGTTACCTCTATGAGCACTATTTCCTGGCGCACATCAACTTCAAAGCAGCACCCAACGAATTCTATGAACTGGTACGTTCAAGAACTGCTGCACCGCATGACATAGACATCATTCCTACTTTACGTCCTTTTGATGACCCGGAGACCACAACGTTCTACTACCGTTTCAGACGTATTCACTCGACCATTGTGCACAAGACCCATATAGTCGTACAGTTTGATGACAAAGAACTTCCACGGATAAAAAAACTTTTCATACAGCCGAAATGGATTGAAAAACCGCACCTCATAAGTTACGATGCTGACTTGAGTACCAACCCATTCCTTGCATTTGCACAAATACCTGTACGATCACGTTATCAATTTTTGCTCGATCACAGCCACTATGTTATACGAACTTTCATACGTGGACCTGTATGCCGTGGACAGATAGCCCTGAACGTCATCCATGACCACTTTTGGGTCATGTTCCAGGATCCTGACTATGACCTTTCTGTACGTAGACCGGAGTTCTTGCTCCAACAGGCAGAAAATCTCCGAATGCCTATAAAAGATACCACTATGGCACTGATTGAAACGTTCTCTGACAGCTATAGAAAAAAATATGTCCACTATTTTGATGCCAAACAAAACCTCTACGATACTGCCTACCCTAAGGGTATTGGACTTGAAGGTATCTGGAAAGGAAACACTTCCAAAGATGTACCTGTTTTAACTGTCTATCGCCATTTTGACTCTGCTTCTGTACATCGTGGTGTGTTAGGAGAACTTCCACGTACCATGTGGGTCATCGACTATCCTCAGTTTGAACGTATCTACTACTCTCTGGTTGCCGGGTATGATGTTTACGGAAATGTCTCTCACCAGACCAACATCAGACGCTATATGGACTTTTTACGTATGGAAGGGGAAGCCAACTTCCTCTCATACATGCCTGATGATGTACGTTTAAACATGTTCAAATCCTGGTATATTGGCGACAAGTCGGTACAAAAAGAGAAAAAATACGGTATGCACCGTGAAACAGCGGTCAAGTACAGAACAAACCATTATAAAAATGAATTTATTGAAAAAGTGGTAAACAGACATATACTCAAGTCTACAGATATCCAATTTGACGATATTAACTACTACAGAGTTACAGAGCATCCGCCAAAGATGCCAAAAACCTTCCGAACCCAAGCTGATTTTAAACAGGGAGCACGTTCACTCACTGCTCCGGGTACAGGTTTTCTCAAATACGCAACAGATAATGGCATCAATCTTATCCATCTGCGCATTGATCTTCCAAACGGACAAAAAGAGGTAAATACCCTTGTCATCAACCGTTGGCATGACAATGTCAACTCGCTCTTTGGAGAAGAGAAAAAACTCAACTCTGCCAAAGATACCATAGATTTCATACATGGATCAGTCGGTTCTTACCCCAATATGTTTGCCATCATACACTACAAAGATCTACCGGATTTTTTTGATCTTATTGCCAATTTTGACGGTACACAGAAAGACATTGAGAGATTCAGAAAGTATCTTGTTTCACGGGCAAGCAGCAGATTTTGGGAAACCTTTGACTGGTTCCAAAACCATTTCAATAAAGCAGACCCAATGCAGGCAGGGCTCTACGATCTCAATCGATATTACAGAAAAGTATGGTAAAGATTATATTTTAGGAATATGTTTCAAAGATTGAAAGAGAAAGGCTCAACCTTTCTCTTATTGTTATGATCAATACGGAGAAGGTACTGCTTCATACTGAAGATTTCCACCTTCATAGAATGGTTTAAACCATGTATTGTCACATTTTTTATAATTGATACCACCTACATCATAGGTTCTACAACTTGAACTCATAGATGAGGAAGAGATGATCGTTCCGATCGCTGCTGCTGTCAGCATAGCGAAGGTAAATCTTGCCACAGGATGGTAATGTCCGCCATAGTAGTATCCGCCGCCATGGTAAAAGTTCGCATGTCTGTGGTGGTGACCGCCCCCGTGGTATGAACGGTTCACATTTACGTTCCTGTTCACATTGACATTTCGATTCACGTTACGATTCACGTTTCTGTTTCGATTGACATTCTTGTTTCTATTGATATTTTTATTTCTGTTAACATTGCGGTTTCCGCTTCTCTTTACATTGGAACGTCTTGCTCCTCCGCTACTTCGTCTTGCACCTCCACCTCTTCTTGCTCCTCCGCCTCTTCTTGCACCACCTCCTCTGTTTCCTCTGGCTTCAGCAGTAGTGAAGAGAGAAAGTGAAAGTGATGTAGGGACATACGACAGAACTGCATTGCTTGTCTTTGTCGTTTGTACAGTTACAGATGGAGAGAAAAATCCCATGACCATCGCTGCTATTGCGAATTTCGTTAAAAATACGGTATTTTTTTTCATTTCCTCTTCCTTTACTTCGCTGGTCTAATAGAGATATGGGAAGCACCTTTTGGCGCTTTGAACACAAATACAGAATCTGAAAAACCTGGTTTGGTATCCCATTTTATGACCATATCCGTTGTACCTCTCTCACTTTTATCATTTGTAATGATTTTTGCAGAACGTATAAGCGGTGTATCTGAATTTTCGATCCACAGATGTACTACCGTTGAACGCTGTTTGAATGCAATATAGTTACACTCTACACCGGAAACCATTCTTGTACCGAAATACTGTACTTTTTTAGGATGGATGAATTTATCCATATCACTATGCATAAGTGTAGAGAGTGGAATAACGATCCCCAGTTTTTTATTGATAAGATCCAAAGTACCGTCAATGCCTTGACCCGTTTTGACAGAAGCATAATACTTCTCATCATTCTCTATCATAGTAAAAACACCATTGGAAAGATATGAAGAACGGTTAAAGTTTTCACCTTTGCTGTCTATTCTGAACTGGTCCGGTCTTTTTACTTTTACCTCAGCAACACGTTTCATTACCACATCTTCACCGTCAACATCTACACTGTTGGTCACTGAAGCCGTAAAGGCATACTTATCCAGACTGCCCAGGTACGTATAGCTGTTTTTTAAGAGTGTAGCAGCATCCATCTGTACTTTTTCTGTCGTTGGTGTATCTGCATTCGCATATACGAAGCCAGAAGCTAAAAACAGGCTCAGAGAAAGCACTGCTGCTGCCTTTTTTACATATATCATTTTTCTTCCTTCATTTTTTTTGCATACATTTTAATTCTATCGACTAATAATCAATATAAAGTTAATGGGAGATGAAGGAAGAAAGGAAAGGTAAGTTCTTAAAAAAAGCGCTCAGAAGTCAAGATAAGTACCAAAAAATATATTCATTTCTGGATACTTATCTTTTTTCTCTATGAAGGTCTCAGCATATCAGGTATAGCTGTTTACACACCTTCCAGCATTTTCCTGATCGTATACTCTATACGTTTTTTCTTACTTTCTGCAGAGCCGCCTTTGACTTCACCTTCTGCTGTGGACATCCAGATGATCGCACCGGTATCAGCATCAACCAGCATTAAGACCAGGGCAGCTTCCGGTGATTTCGCTATCACCTCTTTTCCACTTTTATCCAGTTTTTTCTTCACTGCTTCCATATCGGCACCGCCAAGATAAGCTACAAAGAAATCCGGATCTTTGGAGACCGGTGTTTTACCTTTTTTCATCAACTCGGTATTGATCAGTTCTTCTATCTCTGCTGATACCTTTTCACTTTTCTTCAAAGTCTCTTTGCTGGTATCTTTGGCAAATCCGCTACCTTCAATGAATTGGTAGGTTTTATAACCTCTCAGATCTGCTTTGTCTGACTGGGTATTCTCTACTTGAATATCAGAGGTTGAGACACATCCTGTAAATCCTGCAAGTGCCAATGCCAACACTGTACCTTTTAATATTTTTATCATAAAAAAATTCCTTTTAATTTAATTTCCATATTCATATTATAGTTGAGAAAGATTAATACTTATGTTAGCGAAAAAAATGCATGCGGCAATAATGCTTCAATGGTATGTTCCGAAACTTCTGTTTCTGAACTATATACATACACTTTGGCTCTGTTGAGTGACTGTTCTGCAATGACCTGCCTGCAGGAACCACAGGGGAAAGCATCTACGAAGACCTTCTCTGCATTACGGGCGAGTATATGTACTTCACGTATCTCTCCGGTTTTCACCCCTTGGGTAATAGCAGAGAAGATGGCATTTCTCTCTGCACAGATCGTTGTAGGGTAGGCAACGGATTCCACATTCACACCTTTAAAAATCTCTCCTGATTCTGTGACGACCATGGAAGCAACATTGAACCCTGAATAGGGAGCCGAAGAGAAGTCCAACAATGCTTCAAGCTCTTTAAAACAGTGCATCATACATCTTCCAATGAGATCTTTTCAAAGACCATCGGTTTGATTTCTGCACTTCCCTCTCCCACCACAACAGCCTCTCTCAATGCATGTTGGGCTTCTTCAAACTGTGCTTCATTCCGTACATGGACCAGAGCCAGAGGTCTATTCTCGTCAACGCGGTCGCCCAGTGACACAAAATCACTGAAACCTACGGCATAGTCAATGCTGTCCGTAGGTTTTCTCCGTCCACCACCCATGGACACGACCGCAAGACCTATGGCTCGGGTATCCATAGAAAGTACTACTCCCTCTTTGTCAGCATATACCGGCCTGACAATAT
>CAZCBU010000181.1:0-4891 GCA_964496995.1 uncultured Sulfurovum sp. | reverse complement strand
CCTGTCATACTCAAAAGCGGATAGTGTAACGCAAGGTTATATTTTGGAGCCAATACTTTTGCTTCTCCGTTTTCTATAAGTACCGCATATGGGATCACAGAGGCATTTTGGGCACCGATCTTTTTAGCAAATTTAGTAGTTCGTTTATCAAGTTTGACACCCAGGAGTGTTGCACCGTTATCGAGGGGAAGTTCAAACACAACAGAGCCGCTTGCTTTTGCTTTTTCTATAAGTTTTGCATTGTCACCGCTTGCGACACTCTCCATATCTTCATAATAAGGCATACTCATAGCAAAATGATACCCGCTTAGATCATCGAAATCCATACCGTCTTTTGCATTTTCCAGGCCTTCAAATGTCTGATTCAGTTTGTCCAGGACTTTTATCGCTTCCGCTTTATCAAAGTCATTCTGCAAATATGCTTTAGCAAAATAGAGCGGATTAGAGATACTGATCTGTTGATTGACATCATCCACAAGTACTTTGAGTACAGCCATGAACCCTCTGCTCTTTTTGTTTGCCATTTTTTTCAGTGAAGGACAGGTAAAGACAATAGAAGTGAGATCACCTTTTTTGTCAATATCATGTACTGCCAATACTTCAAATCCGGCATTTTTCAAGTCAGCTTCTACTTGTGCTGCCGTTGCCAGAGGACCCCTTAAGTAAGCAGGGACAAATTCTTTTTCAATGTACCCTGCTTTTGATGCAGTCGTTACTGCTCTTGGCGTTGCAATCACTTCAGGTTTTTTCTCTTCTGCAGTTTCCGCTGCGACAACTGCTGTTTTTGCAACAGTCGGAGATGCTGTCACTGCTCTGCTAAGAGGATTTACATTGGGTACAGCTTTGGCTCCCAGACCCTCTAACAGCGCAGGGATCTCTTTATCAAGCTTTTTAATGAATTCTGCTCTTATTGGATCATCAATTTTCAGTGTTGCCCCCCAGTTTGCAAGCGTCGGCATACCTATGACCAGTGTATTTGAGTCTTTTTTAATATACATATACATGGCACACGGTGCAAATATTCCTGCCTGGGGCCGTCCTCCCTCATTGTCAAAAACAGTGTACGAAAACTTGAAATGACAGAGTGCATAACTCCAGAATGCATCATAATCAGGAATGGTATCCCCTCCGGCAGGGCTGTCTTTAAAGTCAAAAAAACCGGCAATAAGATAACCACCCTCTTCCATCGCTCCCTCGAATTTTTCCTGGAAATCATCTATGAAGTCACTTAGATCTTTTGGTCTGTCAAAACTGAGTTCAAAATTCATCATTCTTTTCTCTGCAAACTTGTCATAAGTGACATAACTTTTTGTCCCTCCAAGCTCTTTTTCGATCATTGCATCAAGCGGCTTGAAAGTCTCTATAAAAGTTTCTCTCAGCTTTTTATCATCAATACCGATCATATCCAGGATCGCTTCAGGCATGAGATGTGTCACAATACTCTGCTGCTCCCCCAGTTTTTTGTAGCCAAGTACATTAAATGGACTAAAACCGGCGATCCGGGGATCTATATTTAACAAAGGTTTGATCTTCTCATCATTTACAACAGACATAAAACTTAAAAAATCCAGTTTGGTCGATCCATATTTCTCATGATAATGGTCATTCACACGCTTATGCGGATCAGCCAGGGAAAATCCAATGGTTTTGAGCTTTTTTTCTATTAATTCATTATATTCATCTTCTATCTCTTCATCAAAAGTATAAACCACTGCTAAATTCTTAGGTTTCGCGGCGATAGGTACAGGCACAGGTTTGGATGCAGGTTCTGCTTTAGATACAGGTTTCGGTTTTTCTTTTACATCACTCTTATCTGTAACAGTTTGTGTGACTGCTGTGGATGTCGCTGGTACATCCTTGTTTTGACCCATATACATACCCAGACTAAAAAAGACTATAGCCACCACAAGAATTTCAAGTAATTTTTTCATAAGAGACTCCAATATAAGTGATTTTTATAGTATATCATAGATTATATAAATCTATTTTATTTAATATAAGTTTTATAACAGAGAAAAATGAAGTCTAACTTTGATATAATCAAATAAGATTTTTTTATCAAAGGAATGGATATGTGTAAAAAATGTATACTGATCGGCCTCATGACTCTCTTTGCTGTCACACTGCATGCCGAATATACGGATGCCGAGCGTATCAGGGATATGAAGACATTGGAAGAATCTATGGTAAAAATCCAAAAAGGCCTGCTCACCGATAATAGCAATCTGGTATCAAAAGGTGTGAATACGCTGCAGCAAGTCACTCGTAAAGTTCAACCGCCTGTTGACAGCAATAGTATTCTGGCACAAAAAGATACCCATAAATACAAATTTTCAAGAAAACAGGGGGAGAAGATCATTCATTTTTCCGAAGAGATAAGAGTAGAGATGGATGCGGGCAATAAACACAGTGCCTCCAAATCTTTTGTAAAAGTGTTAGATGAATGTATCTCCTGCCATAACAAGATCAGAAAGTGGCAGGACAGATAATGCAATAGTTATATCTTAGATCCAAAGATTATCAATTAACCGCGGCTTTCCTACCCATGCCGCAACCAGAATAATGGTATTGCCGATCTCAACCTGTTCCAGTCTCCGAAATGTTCTGTCCACAATGGCAACATACTCCACTTCATCTGTTTCCTGCAACACTTCCATCATCTCGCTTTTGATCCTGTCACAATCCAGTTCTCCTGACATTACCAGCTTGCCTGCCCGTTTTAGGGATCGTGACAGGGACAAAGCCCTCTGCTGTTCATCTCCTTCCAGATAGACATTTCTGGAACTGAGCGCCAATCCTTTGTCATCACGGACGATCTCACAGGGAATGATCTCTACTTTCATAAAATAGTTCTTCACCATCTGCATGATCAATGCCAATTGCTGTGCATCTTTCTTGCCAAAATATGCTTTATTTGCAGAAGAAAGGTTCAAAAGTTTCATGACCACCTGCAGCATCCCGTCAAAATGGCCGGGACGTTTTTCTCCTTCCAGTACATAGCCGCGTATTGCAGGTGCCCCGATGCAGAGTTCATCTTTTTCATACATCACATCAATACTCGGCATGAACAAAATATCCACCCCTGCCAATTCACAGATCTTGATATCTGCTTCTTCTCTGCGAGGATAGGCATCAAGGTCTTCACCCTCCAAAAACTGTGTAGGATTCACAAAAACAGAGACAATAAGATGATCATTCTCCGTTTTTGCCTGCCGTATAAGTGAAAGATGTCCCTGATGCAGGGCTCCCATAGTAGGCACAAAACCAATATTTCCCTTCAACGAACGTTTCGCTTCCTGAAGTACTTCTATACTCTTGGCAATTATCATCTCTAACCCTCTATTTTGCTATATTTTGGTAAAATCATAGCAAAATAATTAGAAATATGAAACAGGACTTTTTTCACATGGATGCATACGAATACGGAGAACTCTTAAAAGACCTCTCCAAAAAAATGGAAAACATTGGCAATATCGTCAAACCTGATGTTCTGGAAAAACGCTTGGCAGAAATAGAAGAGATGCAGCAGGATCCTGATTTCTGGTCAGACTCGGACAATGCGGGAAAGATCTCGCAGGAGAAGACCAAGACCGAGCGTATCTTGGAGAAATTCAACCTTGCCAATGATGCAGTACATGATGCCATTGAGTATTTTGAAATGGCAAAATCCGAAAAAGATGAAGAGACCCTTGAAATGCTCTACGAAGATGCAGATTCACTCCAGGAGAGTACCAATGCGCTTGAAGTGCAAATGATGCTCTCTGGAGAACATGACGGAAACAATGCCATTGTCTCCATCCACCCCGGTGCCGGAGGAACAGAGTCTCAGGACTGGGCTTCTATGTTGTACCGTATGTACCTCAGATGGGCAGAACGTCATGACTTTAAAGTTGAAGTACTGGACTACCAGCCTGCTGAGGAAGCCGGCATTAAAGATGTCTCTTTCATCATCAAGGGTGAAAATGCCTACGGCTATCTAAAAGTGGAGAACGGGATCCACCGACTGGTAAGGATCTCTCCGTTTGACAGCAATGCCAAACGTCACACCTCTTTCTCTTCCGTTATGGTCTCTCCGGAAGTCGATGATGACATCGATATTGTCATAGAAGACAAAGACATTCGTGTAGATACTTACCGTGCATCAGGTGCAGGTGGTCAACACGTCAACAAAACAGAGTCTGCCATCCGTCTTACACATATTGCAACCAATATTATAGTCCAGTGTCAAAATGACCGTTCTCAACACAAGAACAAAGCCGCTGCTATGAAGATGCTCAAATCACGTCTATACGAATACGAAATGGCTAAAAAACAGGCTGCCCTGGATGGTGTAGAAAAGTCAGATATAGGCTGGGGACACCAGATCCGCTCCTACGTCATGCAACCTTACCAGCAGGTAAAAGATACTAGAAGCAATCAGGCATTTACCAATGTCGATGCTATTTTGGATGGGGATATAGATAAGTTATTAGAGGGTGTCTTGATCGCTCAGGCGAAGTAGAATTTTTTCTGCATCTTTTTTAATATTTGGAAGATCATATCTAATTACATCTTCAATAATATTATCAGCCACACTGTCATAATCGTGAGCAATATCATTTCTTACTGCACTAATACCTCGCAGCTCGGTATCTGAAATAAATAAAGTACTTTACAGAGAAATTAATTATATAGAATATTATAGTTGAAGATAGGGATTGAAGCATGGGTTCCCACGTTCAACGTGGGAACCAGTAAACTCCTTTATGGAGCTTTATTTAACAATAAATTTGTTAATTTTAAATCCTGTAGCATCTGCTGGAGGAGTTGGAGAGTTTGAACCAAATCTTAAAATAAAGTTCATTTGTCTATTATAACCCTCACTCCACTCATACCAGTTAGTCCTAATAGT
>CAZCBU010000180.1:0-2862 GCA_964496995.1 uncultured Sulfurovum sp. | reverse complement strand
CCAATGCTTGATCCTCTAATCGAAATGTTTCCCACAGCCCAAAGCGGTTTCCTTGCCATGGCGCGTGACGAAATGACACATAAGGCCATACTCTATTATGACAAAGTGCCGGAGTGTCGGGGGAAAACGGTTATACTTCTTGACCCTATGCTCGCAACAGGCGGTTCTCTGGCTGATGCGATTGAATTTGTTAAAAAGCACGATCCCAAAAAGATCATTTCTCTCAATATCATTGCTGCACCCGAAGGACTGGAAGTCATTGAAAAGGCACATTCCGATATTGATCTTTTCATTGCCCAGATAGATGAAAAACTTAACGATGAAAAATTCATTATTCCCGGACTTGGCGATGCCGGAGACCGTACCTATCATACAGAGGAATAACACAAACATAGATCGTATTTTTTATGTTTCAGTAAATAATATAATTACAGACAATATCAAGAGACCTAACACTATTTTACACAGAAAGGTAAACAATGGAAAGAAGAGACTTCTTTAAAAAAGCTGCTGTTACAGCAGGTGCCGCTGCACTTGGCAGCAGTACACTTGAGGCAGGTATTACGCATCAGCCTATCGATAACAGGAAACCGATGAATGTTGCGTTTCCTGAAAAAAGACCCCTGATCGTCTATTCGGACAGACCACCGCTGTTGGAAACACCAAGAGATGTATTTACCTCTGCACTGACACCGAATGATCTCTTCTTTGTTCGCTGGCATATGCCGGATATCCCTGACTACATTGATCCGGACAAGTTCACTATTTCAGTCAATGGTCTGGTAAACAAAGAGTTGAATATCTCTCTCAATGATCTTAAAACAAAATTTGAACAGGTAGATGTGACTGCTGTGCTTCAGTGCGGTGGTAACAGTCGTTCGGCATTCACACCAACTGCCGGAGGGATCCAGTGGGGAAACGGTGCCATGGGTTGTGCCAGATGGAGAGGTGTGCGTTTAAAAGACATCCTTGACAAAGCGGGACTTAAAAAAGAGGCTGAGTGGATCGGCTTTAACGGAAGCGAGAAAGCGGCCTACTATGAGACACCTAACTTTATTCGTGAATTGAAACTGGATGAGTTGGATGACCATGTCATTCTTGCCTATGAAATGAATGGTGAAGACCTTCCTTACCTGAACGGTTATCCTCTAAGACTCATCATTCCCGGCTCTTATTCGGATTCATGGGTAAAAATGCTTTCGAACATCACGGTAACCAATGAATACAAAAAACTCTTTTTCATGGATATCGCCTACCGAGTACCGGACAATGAAACAGAAGGTGAAACACCGGAGAAGAAGTTCCCCAAAACAAAACCTATTACGAAAATGAATGTCAAATCCATTATCGGATATCCAACAAATGGAACGACACTGAGCCATAAATCTGAAGTGGTTGTACGCGGTGTAGCATGGGATGACGGTCATGGTATTGAAAAGGTCATGGTCTCTCTTGATGATGGAAAAACCTGGAATGAGGCACTGCTTGATTCCGGACGTTTGGGACGTTATGCCTACAGAGCCTTCAGATTCCACTTTAAACCGAAAGGTTACGGTGAAGTTAAGATCATGACAAAAGCGATCAACAAGCTCGGTGAAGAGCAGCCTTTTGCAAAAGATATTCCATGGAACCATGGCGGATACAAATATAACGGTATTGATGAAGTCACCGTGGAAGTGGTGTAAGGAGATGAAAATGACATATATTAAAAAACTGTTTTTAACAGCAATATTATTTGCGATACCGCTATTTGCACAAATTTCAGCTAAAGGGGAAGTACCTTATGTTGCCTTCCCTGTTAAAATGGGAGCCGGATTTGATGAAGTACAGGCAAACTGTCTGATGTGTCACTCTTTTGGATACATCATCAACCAGGGGAAACAGTCTAAAAAATTCTGGCGTGGCAAAGTGGACAAAATGATCGTACATTTTAAAGCCCCGATCGATAAAAAATCTGCAGATGTCATTACAGAATATCTTTTTGAACATTACGGGAACGGTAAAGAACAGTAATCGAATACGCCTCTCTGCACTGTTATGCAAATAACTCTTTGTAGAGAGACTCTTTATCCAAAAACTTTTTCAATTCTCTGGCCACTTCCAGCTTTTCTCTTTTTTTCAATCGTTTCATATCTTTATAGAGTGTATCTTTTATGAAGTTTTTTACCGTTTTATTTTTTTCATTTTCAAGCACTCTTTTCAAAATCTCTTTCTGTTGGTAGTTATCATGCAAATGCCCTAAAAGATTTTGTATTCTCTTCATCTGTTTCAAGAGTGATCTAAGTTCATGTTTTTTGTACAGAGAGGAAAAGGTTTCAAGCAGATAACGCAGCTTTTTATAAGAGATCCGCAGAGCATGAAGATCTTTCATTCTTTTTCGTTTTTTCTTGTCGAGGGACATGATCTCTTTTTTGATCATTGAAAAACGTTTATAGATCACTTTTTTGCTGAGTGATCGGATCCCGACTTTACCTTCTGCAGTACAGTCATTTTTAGAAACCTTTTCAAGATATACTTTCCAGGATTCAAGATCTTTGCTATACTCAATACTCTGAAGGTACAAAAACAGTTTTCTGTCTGCCTGCATCTGCATCTCTTTCAAATATCCATTCAACTGTTGCAATGCAGCATCATCATAAGCTTTGCCTAACGAATGAACATAATTCCCCATGACATCCAGGTCACGTTTGTGATTACTGATATCAATCATTTTTTTCAGTGCTTTTCTATGCAGATGGATCTGGTCACTTTTACTGACAAACCTGAATTCATCCATCAGTACGATCGATCTTCTTGCTGCGATCCTCAATTGATGCAGAGATTCATCTTCTCTGTTTGAAAGTAGCTCTTGATGATAAAAAT
>CAZCBU010000179.1:0-2738 GCA_964496995.1 uncultured Sulfurovum sp. | reverse complement strand
ATCTGGCAGAAAAGATATTAACGGTCCTGACACAACCTATACATGTATCGGGACAGATACTTTATACTTCCTGCAGTATTGGGATCAGTTTGTATCCCAAAGACAATATCCATCCTGACAATTTATTGAAATTTGCAGATGCGGCTATGTACAAAGCAAAAGATGAAGGTAGAAATAATTTTCAATTTTATCGCAGTGAGATGACAGAATCGGCATTTGAACGTGTCATCATGAAAACTGATATGCGTCAGGCGCTTGAAAATCATGAGTTTAGAGTATATTATCAGCCGCAGATCGATATTGAAAACGGAGACCTTATCAGTCTGGAAGCCTTGGTACGATGGGATCATCCAAACATGGGACTCATACCACCTGAAAAGTTTCTGGAGCTTGCAGAAGAGAACGGGATTCTTGTGGAAATTGACCGTTGGGTTATGAAAACAGCTATGAGACAGGTTAAAAAATGGAACAGAAAAGGATTTATGCCGGGAAAACTCTCACTCAACCTTACTTTGACGAATTTAAGACGTGACGACTATATATCGACACTGCAAAGTTGTCTGGAGAAGCATAATTTTGATCCTGCCAATCTGGAACTGGAAATTACTGAAAGCGAAGTGATGAAGGAATTTGAAGAAGTGATCATTAAGCTGAGATCTATCAGCAGTATGAATATTGATATAGCGATCGATGATTTTGGAACGGGACACTCCTCTCTGTCCTATCTGAAAAAGCTCCCGGTCAAAAAGCTGAAAATAGATAAATCTTTTGTAGATGATATTCCCCAGAATGAAGAAGATGTCGCCATCATTAAAACCATTATCTCTCTTGCCAATAATCTTAAGCTTACTGTGGTTGCAGAAGGTGTGGAAAGAGAGATACAAAAAGACTTTCTCCTTAAGAACGGATGCCGATATATACAGGGGCATTACTTTTCTTTAGCGCTGTCTGCTTTGGAGTTCGAAAAGAAATATTTTACAAAAGAAATTAAATAAACTATAGTTTATTTAGATAGAATACTGCAATAAATCAAACTAAAAAGAGAAGAAAAAATGAAAAGATCAATTTTACTATTGTTAGCACTTGCAGGATTGACGGTATCGATGCATGCTGAAGGAATGAAGACGGGTGAACTGCCGACGAATGAAATGATAAAACAAAACAGACAGATCGTAAAGTTGGCATCAGAGGAGATCACGAAAACACTGCCTCAGAAAGTTGACAACTACACAACACTTCTCCGGGTAGAAGGTCAGGATACAACACTGGTCTATGTATTTGAGATCAATACCGGGGCAAAAAGTGATGAAACTGTCAGAAATGAAGACAGAACACGTATGCAAAAAACAGTGACTTCCGGTATTTGCAGATCTTCAAAGCGTTTTTTAGATGCTGAAATAAATATATCTTATCTTTATATGAGTGCGGCAAGTAAGGAAAAACTGTTTCAATTCAATGTCAGTAAAGATGATTGTCCTCAAAATATCAAATAGTCGTAGTGTAGTGATAAATGGATAATAAATATGAGCATTGAAATAAGAAGGGAAGAAACAGAAATACTGAAAGAACGTATGGAACTGGCACTTCAGGGAAGTAAAACATCTGTTTTGGACTGGGATTTTCAGAGCAATTCACTCTATATCTCTCCGAGTTGGAAAGAGATGCTTGGATACAGGGATGAAGAGCTTAAAAACAGTACTATGACATGGAAGAGAAGAGTGCATAAAGATGATCTGCAAAGGGTTCTTGAACTGCTTCGAAAATATGACAGAGAAAAAAATACCTATTTTGAAATTACGCATCGGCTGAAACACCGGGATGGACACTGGGTATGGGTTTTGGGAAGAGCAAAGATCATCTATGATGATAATGGACAGAAAATACGTATGATAGGTACCCATACAGATATCACAATAGAGAAAGAGTTGCAACTCAAATACTTCTATCAGTCACAAATGATCGAGCAGATCCATGATTCGATCACTACGACAGATCTGAAAGGAAAGATAGTAAGCTGGAACAAAGGTTCAGAAAAAACCTTTGGATATACTGCCGAAGAAGCGATCGGTCAGTCTATTGCAATGCTTTACAGGAAAGAAGATCTTGCAAGTCTTGGAGAGTATGTCTCTACACTTATGCAAACGGGTGTCTATAATGCAGACCTTGAACTTGTTACCAAATCTGGAAAGCTTATCCCTATCTCTTTTTCACTTACTTTACTGCGGGATGAAAATAATAGACCAATCGGTGTTGTAGGTATCAACAAAGACAATACTGCCCGTAAAGAGGCTGAAGAGGCACTCTTGGAACAAAAAGAACTGCTTCATTATCAAGCCCATCATGATGCGCTGACACAACTTCCCAACCGTATACTTTTTACACAAAGACTGGAAAAGTGTATTAAAAGATCAAATAAGACCAAGATCGGATTTGCTCTTTTTTTTATTGATCTCGACAGATTTAAAGATATCAATGATTCACTGGGGCATGAAATAGGTGACAATGTTCTGAAGATCATAGCAAGCAGACTGAAATCCATTATCAGAAAAGAAGATACACTGGCACGCTTGAGCGGTGATGAATTTACTATTATTATGGGTGGTTTCAAAGAAGAAAAAGATGTGTCACATTTAGCAGAAAAGATCCTTGATATACTGACTGAACCTATCCATATTGACAGGGAAATACTGTATGTTTCCGGAAGTATCGGTATCAGCCTGTATCCGGAACATGCATTG
>CAZCBU010000178.1:0-4619 GCA_964496995.1 uncultured Sulfurovum sp. | reverse complement strand
GCCAAGATCTATGATTTCTCCCGTGAAGTAGTAAAACTGCAGGAGAAAGGTCTGAAGATCCTGGATGCCAGAGAGAAGATCGGTCAGGGGAACAAACGTGATGTGCATGTCTCCCGTGCCCTGGTCGCTGATGCGGAAGAGTCGGCACGTGCTGCACGTGCTGCCAAAGAACGCGCACAGAGAGCACTCGAAGTACTTGTAGGCCGCTACCCCTCGGCCAACATCCACGCAGGAAGTCTGGACAAGGTACCGCCACGCATTCCCAACGGTCTGCCTTCGCAACTGCTAGAACGCCGTCCTGATCTCATAGCAGCACAGGAACGTGTTGCTGCGGCTTTCCATCAGAAAACTGCTACAGAGCTCCTGCATCTGCCCAATGTCAATCTACGCCTGAGTCTCGGGCCAAACTCCATCAATGATGCCATCAGCAGTCTTGCGGGCGGTGTCCTTGCTCCGGTCTATACCGGCGGTGCGATCGAAGCACAGATTGACGTTGCCACAGCAGATCAGAAAGCAGCTATTGCACACTATGCTGCAACGGCACTGCGTGCTTTTAAAGAGGTAGAGAATGCCCTGGCAGCAGAAAAACATTTATCTGCACGTTTGAGTCATGTTGAAACCATGGTCAAAGAGTATCATACTGCCTACAAGATGACCGTGGAGACCTACCGTATCGGAGAGAGTTCCGTACTTGACATCCTACTCATTCAAAGTCAATGGATCACAGCAGAAATGAAAAGAATGCAAGTCATGAAACAGCGTCTCATCAACCGTGTGAACCTGCATCTGGCACTGGGTGGCAGTTTCAAATAAAGGACAGAACCTATGCATGAACATTTAATGATCCTGGGTATTACCCTTGTTATTCTCGGATACGGATACTTTTCCAAGCTCTTAAGCCGCTTCAATATTTCGGGTCCCATGGTATTTACCGCAGTGGGGGTCATTCTTTCTCCGCTGGTACTCAGAGAAAGTGCCGTAGGCTTCAATGCTCAGGCTGTGCAGGTCATTGCAGAGATCGCACTGATACTGGTACTTTTCTCCGATGCTGCCGCACTGGATATTCAAAAACTCAAAGCCAAGTGGAGACTGCCTTTCCGCCTGCTTTTTGTTGCCATGCCTATTACCATTGTATTCACCTACTTTACAGCCTCTGCAATGTTCCCCGGCGAAGCGCCACTCTACATTCTTCTGCTTGCACTCATTTTGGCACCTACCGATGCGGCACTGGGTAAGATCGTGGTCTCGGACAAGCGTGTCCCTGAAACCGTACGAAACACCATTAACGTAGAGAGCGGACTCAATGACGGGATCGTTTTTCCTGTACTCTTAACTGTACTTGCCGTGATCACCGCTGATGGCGCAAGCTCCTCTGAGGGATGGATGGGCTACATAGCACAACAGATCTCCATTGGTGCATTTGCCGGTGCACTGGTCGGCTGGGTTGGTGCAAAACTGAGCCAAATGACCATTAAAAAGTCCTGGATCGAGTATCAGTACCTCAACCTTATTCCTATAGCCCTTGCGATCCTCTCTTTCTATTTTGCAGAACATTTTCACGGAAACGGATATATTGCAGCCTTTTTTGCCGGACTTTTCCTCGGTAATACCAGTAAAAGTCTGAGAAAGAATGTAGAAGAGTTTGCTGAGAGTGAAGGAGAATTGCTTATTATGGTCTCCTTCCTGGTCTTTGGTCTGGTCTTTGTACCCTTTATGATACCTTACCTGACACTGAACAGCTGGATCTTTGCCTTCCTAAGTCTGACCCTGCTCCGTATGCTGCCTATTGTCATCGGCTTCGGTTTCTTTAACATGGATCTCTCTACACGTCTCTTTATAGGATGGTTCGGACCAAGGGGTATTGCATCTATTCTATATATTTTGGTTGCAGCACATCATCTGGGTACACTGAAAGGTCATGAAGAGATCTTTGCTGTGGCATCATTAACGATCCTTCTTTCTATTATCCTGCACGGTCTTTCAGCACAGCCGCTGGCTCTGCTTTATTCCAAGCATCATACTTCAGATGAATCTCAAGAGAGTAACTGAACCTGGAGATAGTAAAATAAGTATTTGACAGGAAAAGTGATTCCCCTATACTTCATTTTTTACCGCCAAACATTCCTTTCATCATCTCTTTCATCTGTTTTATCTCTTCAGGACTTGGCTGATGCCCTCCTCTGCTCATCTGACGCTGTATCATCTCATCCAAGGACTCGGTCGGATAGTCAGGCAGTTTCAATTTATCTGAAGGTATAGACACACCAAACTTCACCTCTGTTGCTTCTTCTTTATGTATCATACCCATGATATTACTTTCGATCTTCAGGGTGATCCCTTTATGTATCCATATTTTGCTTCCCATCACTTCCCAGACCTCACAGGGAAGTCCCAATACTTCACCATTATCTACTTTCTTGCCACCCATCTCCTTGAGCATCTCTTTACCCATTTTACTCATATCTTTTTCGCCCATAAACTGTGATATATCCTGCTTGGTGATCACTTTCTGTTTAAAATCGACAGAGTAAACTATACCGTCTTGAATTTTCATCAGTCTGTGCCGTTTTTCAGTACGACCCATCGTTGTAGCAGTCTCCTCTGTCTCCTGTACTTCCAGGTCACCATAATCATCAAAATAGAGGGTTGTATGTCCATGTGTTTCATTTTTAATACCCATCATATTTCCGCCGCCCGTGATCGTGTAACTCACCATACCGGACTTCACTTCATAGCGTTTTGTGGCAGCGTAAAGTATCTGTGTTGAAATAAATACGAACGATAAACTTAAATACAGTAACTTTTTCATTCTCACTCCTTAAAGTTAATATTTTTAATTATAACAAATTTCGTATTTATTAAATTTTTATCTACCTGAATTTTATGTTACAATAAACTGTAAAAAAATATAAAGGTATTAATATGAAAAAATTACATTTGACTACGCTTATAGCTGCAAGTGCATCAATGATAGTGATGTCAGGTTGTGCTTCAACAGGAACAAGTCAAACAACAGACGGTGCTGTTATTGGTGCTGCCAGTGGTGCATTACTGGGCCAAGCCATAGGTCATAATACAGGTTCTACACTTATCGGGGCTGCAGTCGGAGGACTTGCAGGTGCAGCGATCGGAAATAATGAAGAGAAGAAAAATCGCACCTACTATAGAGATGAGCGTGGGTATACCTACTATATTGGCAGTGACGGAAGACGTTACTATACCAATTAACAAAGTGGTGGGGTTTCCCACCACTTAAAAATACTGGCTTATACTGCTAATCCTCAAAAATAATAATATCATAGGAATTTTTCGTTACCAGTGCTTTACTGACATGGACAGAGCCGTTACGATTGACCTTGCTTAACTCTTCCCGAAGTTGGTCTATCTCCTCCTGCATCTGGTCTATCTGTTCTTTAAGCTGAAGAACGATATCCACACCGGCAAGATTCACCCCCATTTGACGTGTCAAACGCAAGATGAGTTTCATCCGGTCAATGTCACGCTGTGAGTAGAGACGCATCCTCCCCTGTGTACGGGAAGGCTCTACCAAACCTTCTCTTTCATACTGTCTCAGTGTCTGAGGATGGATATCCAGCATCGTTGCAACTACAGAAATAAGATAGACCGGTTCGTCATAGCTATGCATCATTTACCCCTTTGTACTATTTTATAATTTTTCTTCTAATATTTTTTTAAGCTCAGGATCCAAGGTATCCACATCAGGCAGTACCACATTGGCGATCAGATAGAGATCTCCTTTAAGTGCTGTTTTCCTGTCAGCGATACCCTTTCCTTTCAGTCTGAACTTCTGACCGTTCTTCGTATTTTTCGGGACTTTCAGTGAAACCTCTTTTTCAGGTGTCTGGACCTGCACTTTACCACCGAAGAGTGCTTCTTTCAACGGTACATCGAATGTTTTATAGAGGTTGTCCCCTTTTCTTTCATACTCGTTGGAAGGGGCCACTTCTACTTTGATAAGCAGATCGCCTGCCTGCCCCTGATACTGTTTTCCTTTACCACGCACTCTGAGTGTTTCTCCACTCTTGATACCAGCAGGGATCTTAATGTCGAAAGTCTGGCCATTCGCAGAGATGCTGTGTTTACCTCCGGTCACAGAGACCATGAACGGGATAGTGATACGTGCCTGCATATCCAGGTCCGGACCGCCAAAGCCTCCAAAGCCGCCGGTACTTCCGCCAAAACCGCTAAAGCCGCCGGCACCACCGCCACCGCCTCCGAACATTTGACGAAGGATCTCATCAAGGTCTACTCCCTGTCCCTGCCCTCTTGCAAAGTCATGGAAGTTCTGACCTCCGAACATCTGGTCACCGAACTGGTCATACTGCTGTTTCTTTTCCGGATCGGAAAGTACTTCGTACGCTGCATTGATCTCTTTGAACTTATCTACAGCACTTTCATCTTTGTTAATATCCGGATGATATTTTCTTGCAAGTTTTCTATAGGCTTTTTTAATTTCGTCAGCGCTTGCACTTTCACTGATACCTAGTGTTTCATATAAACTTTTAGACATAGTTTTACCTCTATATTGAATTCATTCTTAATTTTGAACAAATTATATCAAAAAACTTTAGTCAATGTCAATCAAGTTTAAACATTTT